>JALVMZ010000142.1 GCA_027032655.1 Desulfobacteraceae bacterium | reverse complement strand
TCTCCCATCTGGCTACATTGATTAACAGAAGTTTTCTCTCTAATAACTCCATTAATGGGCTATATCAACAATTAATTCAGGGAGGTCCTTAAATAATTAAATAACTTTTATCTTCTCTTATCACTATATTCCTGATAGAATTTTCCATGGTGGTAATGGAGTTTAAGGTGGTAAACAGGAGGTAGGATAAGGCAGTTCTATATCCCAAAAATAGGGGGGCAGGATGGATGATTTTATAATTGTATATATGACAACAGAAAAGGAAGACCATGCAAAAGAGATATCCAGGCAGTTAGTAAGTGATAGACTGGTTGCGTGCGCACAGATTGTAGGACCAATAAGAAGTATATACCGGTGGAAAGGAAAGGTTGAAGATGAAAGGGAGTGGCTGTGCATATTTAAGACAAGGCGTTCCCTTTTTGAGAGATTGAGTGCAAAAATAAAGGAACTTCATTCATACGAAGTCCCTGAGATAGTGGGAGTTCCCATAAAGCATGGGAGCACGGAATATTTAGACTGGCTGGATTGCGAACTCCTGAAATAGAAGGGCCACTATCTTGCACACTCAGTGGGATCACCCCCCAGTTTATCCAGTGCGTGGGGGATTGCAGGTAAAACAACTGAAAGATTCTCCTCCACTGCCCTGGGACTTCCAGGTAGATTTATTATAAGGGTTTGCTTCCTCACACCTGCCATTGCCCTGGATAGCATTGCATGGGGGGTGATGGTCATTCCATATGCCCTCATTGCCTCAGCAATACCGGGGACCTCATACTCTAATACATCCCTCATGGCCTGAGGTGTAACATCAGTTGGGCTTAAGCCTGTCCCGCCTGTTGTAAATATAAGATGCAGTTCCTCCTCATCCACCCATCTTTTAAGTGTGCTGGCTATCTCATCCCTGCTGTCAGGCACCACATGAATCTTTGAGACCCTGTATCCATCTTTTTTTAAGAGTTGAACAAGTATGTGATTATCCTGTCCCCCCCTCTCCCCCCTTGATGCCCTGTCACTTATTATCAGGACACCCACTGACCAGGCGGATTTATCCTTTTGTTGTGACATGCCCTTTCCTATTCAGATGACTTTGCCTCCTCTATTACCTTCTGGGCAAGGTGTGCCGGCACCTCCTCATAGTGGGAGAATTCCATCTTAAATGTGCCCCGTCCACCTGTGATGGAATTCAGGTCAAGGGCATAGGTGAGCACCTCTGCCATGGGGGCCTGTGCCTTTATGACCTGATTCTTGCCCTTTGGTTCCATTCCCAGAACCCGTCCTCTTCGGCTATTCAGATCCCCCATAACATCACCCATAACATCCTCAGGGACAATGATTTCCATTTTCATAATGGGCTCAAGCAGGGTGGGTTCTGCCTCTTTTACTGCCTTTTTAAGGCACATGCTGGCAGCGATCTTAAATGCCATTTCAGATGAGTCAACCTCATGAGACTTTCCGTCATAGAACCGTACCTTGAGATCCACCATTGGATATCCTGCAAGCACACCACTCTGAAGTGCCTCATGAAGTCCCTTTTCAACCGCAGGTACAAAGTTCCTGGGCACATTCATGCCCACAAGTGCTTCTTCAAACTCAAACCCCGCTCCTCTCTCTAAGGGTGATACATCAAAGTGAACCTCAGCAAACTGTCCCCTTCCACCTGTCTGCTTCTTGTGCCTGTAAATCACCTTCTGGACTGCCCTCTTGATTGTCTCCTTGTAAGGCACTTTCATGGGTTTCAGTGTTACCTCAACACCAAACTTCCTCTGGAGCTTCTCACAGGTGGCCTCAAGGTGAATCTGTCCTGTTCCAGACAGTATTATTTCTGATGTGGTCTGGTCCCTTTCAATCCTGAGAGACGGGTCTTCTTCAAGTAGTCTGGTAAGGGAGGAAAAGACCTTATCTTCACTTCCCTTTACCTTTGCCTCAAGGGCATAGGAAAGCACGGGTGGAAGTGGCTCAACTGGTTTATAAATAATAGGATCAGACTCATCACACAGGGTATCCCCTGTTTGGGTCTCTTTAAGCTTGGGAATTGCCACAATATCACCTGCACAGGCCTTCTCCACCGGCTGCTGTTTCTTTCCTTCAAGGATAAAAAGCTGGCCGAATTTCTCCTTTACCTGTTTTGTGCTGTTAAATACAGTGGAATCAGAGCTAAGGGTCCCTGAAAAAATCCTCAGTATGCTGAGCCTTCCAGCAAATGGATCAGCAACGGTCTTTATCACAAGAGATGAGAATGGCTCATCAGGGGAGGGTTCCCTCTTTATGCTCTCACCTGATGGGCTTTCACCTTGCTTTGGAGGTCTTTCATTTGGTGAAGGGAGTCCCTGGACAATGATGTCCAGCAACTGGACTGCTCCAATATTCAGTGTGGCAGATCCACACAGAACAGGGACAAGCTCCCCTGATTTAAGACTGCTCCAGAAGGTTGTCTGTATATCACCTTCTGAAAGCTCTTCACCTTCCAGGTATTTTTCCATCAGTTCATCATTTCCCTCCACCACATTCTCAATCATCTTCTCCCGCCATTCATCCGCTGTATCTTTTAAATCATCCGGAATATCTGCTTCCTTGAATTTTCCACTTCCATCTTTCTCATATATGTATGCCTTCATCTTAATCAGGTCAATCAATCCTCTGAAACTGTCTTCCTCACCTATTGGGAGAAAAACAGGTGTAACCCTGATCTCAAGACCTGATGATATCTCATCCAGGACCTTAAAGAAATTAGCCCTCTCCCTGTCCATCTTATTAATAAAGATAAGAGAGGGAAGGTTCTGTTCTTTCACAAATTCCCATACCTTTTCTGTGCCTATCTTTACACCTGAAGTGGCATCAATCAGTATTATGGCAGAATCTGCGCCCTGAAGACAGAGCCTTGTATCAGAAAGAAAATTGTCGTCTCCAGGGGTGTCAATGAGGTTAATGTGAAACTTCTTCCACTGGCAATGGTGAAATGCGGTGCTAATGGTAATCTTTCTCTTTATCTCCTCTGGTTCAAAATCCAGGTTTGAAGAGCCATCATCCACTCTTCCCAGTCTTGTGGTTGCCTTTGTGCAGTAAAGAATTGCCTCGCCAAGGGATGTCTTGCCTGATCCCACATGGGCAACAAAAGCAACATTTTTGATCTGTTCTGTGTTTCTTTCCATGGGTCATCCTTTCTTCTATTGGGATTTGTGATAAAATTATTTGCATTAAAATAAAAAAATTAATTCAAAAACCTGAACAAAGTCAAGAGATAAGGTGAACTCTCCTGAATTTTTACATATTCGGCAGGCTAAGTGATATTAAATAATTATCCCAAATTATGTAATATTACATATTATCAATATATCCAAAAAAATTTATTAAAAGCGGAGGGTATGATCCTTTCGCTTCCGTTCGCTACGCCATCCATGGCTTCACTCACTGCTGATTTTTTTCTGATTTACATCCATGTATCAGAAAAAAATAAAGCCGCTTCAGGACAATACCCTCCACTTTTAATTGTAGATGCCTTACTTCATAACATATTTAATATTTTTCAATATTTTTGATTTATATAAATTTTATGCATAATTCAGGATTATTATTGCACAAATTATGGCTGCTGCCCTCTTTGAGCAGATGCCTCTGGAGTTGAGATATCACTTCCCAGGTTCTGCTGCTGTATGTCCATCTGACTGTCCATGGGAGAAGGAATGTTCTCTCCAGGTAAAAATCCAAGTTCTTTTTTCTGCTTAATATCCTCTTCTATGAGTTCAGAAGCACCTTCAATTGATAAATTTAGACGCCAGAGGTCATCCTGAACATTACCCCAATAGCTTCGGTTCAGTTTATCCAATTCACTCTGCACTCCTGAAAAGGTCTTCATCATCTCATCAAAGGCAATCTTTAATTGGTCAAGGGGAGTCTTTCCTGAAGAGAACGACTCAAGATCACTTAGCACGTCATTTATTTGAGATAGCTTCTCTTCCAGGGTGTCAAGCCTATTTATCTGTGAGCTGTAGTAGTTTTCTAAATCCTGCTCCTGCTCCTTATATTCTTTGATAATCTCTCTCCTGTGTCTTTCATATAACTCTTTAATCTTTCCCTCTGGCTCTTCCAGGGCAACAGTGTTTTTCTCATCCATGAAACCATTTCTGTAATCCGTAACCCTCTGCTGGATATATAGCAAATCAGACAGCCTCCCATAATCTTCTTTCTCTTTTATCGAATACTGCTCCACATAGACCAGATTACCCTGCTTATTGTATTCCCTAATGGTCAATCCTGTAACCGGAGGTATGCCATTCTCTTCCATCTCATATTGAAACATACCTAAATAAAGATTGGATACAAGTGACTGATTTTTAACAACTATTTCCTTCTTCATTCCATCTGGAAGGTCAATATGGTATATGGTATAGCCTGGATATTCCTCTTTTTTACTGTATCCTGAAGTTAATCGTTCTACAAGAGAGGACAGGGTTGAAGGGATGGATGCAAGATAATTCTCATCTTTCAGGTCTATATCTCTCTCATTTATTAACCGTTGCTTATTCCACAGATAGTATTCCTGAAGGTCCCTCCTCTCCATTTTCAATTTGATTTTAACATCTTTTAGAAACTCTTTTGCATCAATCTTTGCATAATACAGTCTCTCGTTAAAATCTTTCCGTCTATTTCCTGATCCTCCTCTATGTGCTGGTGTCCCCGCGATAATACCCGGCCCATTGGTGCTGGCATTATCCGGGCCACCCTTTTTTGCATATCCGGGAGATGGACTCTCTGTTTCAGGCATCTCTATTGATGGACCTTTGTTATTCATCCCAGGGGAAAAGCCAGGTGTAGATTCTTTTGAATTATCCCCCATTCCCTCATTGTTTAGCATCTTCCCGAAATAATTGGTGGGTAACCCCCCGGGGGACTTCTCAGCAGGTGGGTTCTGCTCGGCTTTTCCTGATTTATCCATGCCCTTATCACCTGGAGCTTCCAAAATATTATCAGATTGAGTCTCAATCTTCGGAGGTTTTGAGAGATTTTCAAGCATCCTATTTACTGTCTCAGTATCTCCATTCAGTTTGAGCCTTGTAAGTGCTGTCAGTGTTGCATCATCATATACTATCCCCCTTTTTTCCAGTTCCGCCCTCATCTTATTTAACTCATCCCTTGCTCTTTTTAGTTTTTCAGTATCATCTGCTATCTGATTATATTCAAATCCTCCAAGGGCCTTTTTTATTATATTTTCATCCATGGTCTGCTGAACCTTTAAATCTGCCAAGTCGCTAACCCATGTCTTATCAAGTTTCATGCCTTTGTCTTTTACCACACCTCCATCAAGGAGTGTCTTCAGGGTGGCAGGATCAGGACTTTCCTGGTTATGGGTAATCCTCCAATCCCCAACAAGCCTCTTTAATTCATTGATATCTTTTATCTCATGATAGGTATCACCCACCTTGAGAAAATGCTTGTCTCCTTCTCCCTCAAATTTTACATTAATAAGCGGTATTCCCATCTCCTGAAGTTCCATATCCTTCTGAAGGTTATCAGGAATCTGGTTCTTATCTTTTAGCTCCTTTAACAGTTTGTCTTCAGGTGTCCCTGAGCGTATGTTGTCAATGTAACCCTGGTTCTGCTCAAGTCTCTTTCTGGCAACTCCCTCTGTTACAGATGCCATGCCCTGGGAAAGCTCACCATAAGCTGAAACCATATCTGATACAAGAGGCACGGGCACAATATCTCCCACCTTCTGTAAGATTGCACCAACTGTGGCAAGTGCCTTTGTAGCCCTCTTTGCATCATCTGATAGATATGGATTACCCTGAATACCCTTGATTTGACTGATGGTATCAGCGATTAATCCCGCATCATCCACCTTCCCGAGCACCCCGGATGATGAATTGACCACTCCCTTAACTTTTTCTGTTGCCAGGCCACCTGCATCAATATATGCCTTGGTCCTCTTTATAATCCCCATTGCATACTGGTGCTGTCTTGCGGCCTTCTCGAGCTCTCTGCTAACCTTTTCTTTCAGCAATCTTTTACGAGCATCACTTATTTTCATCTTCTCTATTTTCTCATATGCCTCCCTTTCCATCTGGCCGAACGCCCCTGGCAGGGCACTAAGGGAATTTCCGGATAGTATAAAACAAAAAGATAATATTAGAAAAAAGAAACTTAGAATCAGCTTTTTCATTTTTAAAAAACTCCTCTTCTTAATACAACAAGAGT
>JALVMZ010000141.1 GCA_027032655.1 Desulfobacteraceae bacterium | reverse complement strand
TAGCTGATATACGGTATGTTTATTCCAAGGAGGACAGCAAACCTCCTTATGCTTTCCCAGCTTCTGCCGCTCGCTATGGTTATGTAATAATCTCTCGAAAGCTCCTCTATCGCCTCAAGGCGTCCTGGATAGAATCTATCGAAACCGTCTATGAGGGTTCCATCCAGGTCGAATGCTATGAGCCCTTTCTTCATAAGCATGAGAGGGGAGAGCCCTCCCCTACTTCGGTATGGTGATCTTGAGAGTTTTCGCCACTTCCCTGACTATCTGATAGTCAGAATCAGACGCCGGCACAATTCCATCCCAAGCATACACCTTTTTCAGAATTTCCATGGCGGTGGAATCCTGATTCAGAGATAAAAAGACCTGTTTAATTTTCTCCTTCATCTGCGGGTCCAGGTCCCTCCTTACGACCAGACCATCGTTCGGTATGTTATCCGTATAACCGATTATCTTTATCTTCTCTTTTACATCCGGATAATCTTTTACGAGCCTGTTTTCAGCTCCCTCGAATGTGGTGGCAAGGTCAGCCTCCCCATTATAAACTGCCAGTATTGCATTATCATGGCTACCTGTCTGTATCTTTTCTGCAAAAAATTTATCGGGGTCTATACCCAGTTTTATCATCTTATATTTGGGAAACAGGTATCCGCTCGATGAGGAGGCATCGGGATATGCCCATATCTTTCCCTTTAGTTGTTTAAGGCTATCTATACCACTGTCCTTTCTAACAGTAAACTGGCCCCTGTAATACTCTTTACCATATCTTTTTGCCTTTACGAGAACCTCTGCCCCATACTTGTCATGAGCCACAACATAGGCAAAAGGTGGAAGGAATGCCATATCCACCTTACCACTACCTATTGCCTCAATTATGGCTGTATAGTCCGTTGCAAGATAAGACTTTACTTTAATACCGAGTTTTCTGGATAAAATTTCAGTTAGAGGTTTAACTGTGGTCGCTATTTTCTCTGCTTCAGCGGAAGGAACGAATCCAAGAACCAGCTGCTCTTCTCTGGAACACCCCCATGTAAGGAGGGAAAGTCCGAAAAGAATTATACCCAGTTTTTTGTTCATTTGAAAATTTTAAAATGGGTTCGTGTTGTTAACATAAAATAAATTATGTTGTTATTCCACCACTCCGATAGCCGGAGATATCCAGAAAGCAAAACATTTAAAAACGGGATGTTCATTCAGGATTTAACAGAAACGGCTATTCCTACAGTCATAGTCAGTACTGTAAGAACGATTATTCCAAAAGCTACAGCGATATACAGATCAGCATTCGGAAGTCCATAAATCGATGGCTGGAATGATACCACCGCTGTCGCCAGACCTCTTGGCATGCTGAAGAAAACCACATCCAGGTCCTTTCCCCTGATTATCCTGAATATCCTGGAGAAAAATCTGACTCCTATCAGCCGGGCAAGTACTATTACCAGAAAAATAAGGATTACGAGTAATACCTTGCTGATACTGGTAAAAAACCCCAGATTAACGGACATTCCAAGGAGTATAAAAAAGAAAACCCTGCTTATAAAGGACAATTCGGCAGTTGCTTTATGTACATATTCATCGAGATGCGCCTCCCCCTCCTCTATACCGAGATACCTGTAAATATCTATTCGGAGTCTTCTTTTTAGAAAACGGAATAAATCGTAGGAATTGCCCACGATTAACCCCAGTATCAGGACGGATAGGGGTCCATTCCCGTGTAGAAGCTCAACGATGGAATACATTCCAAACATAAGAGCAAGTACGAGCATGTAAGACAGCTGATAATTTCTTACAGATGCATACATCCTGAAGAAAAACAGGCCTGCTATAATACCCAGAACAGTGGAATTCAGAAGTGTATTCCAGAGAGTGGCTATGAGATTAACCTTCTCCCCACCCTGCTCCACCATCATATTGATTATTACGAAAACGAGTATTACGGTGAGCATGTCGGTAACGGTTGA
>JALVMZ010000140.1 GCA_027032655.1 Desulfobacteraceae bacterium | reverse complement strand
TTGCTCTTAATGTAGAAAGCAGACTTGTAAAAGATGCTGCAATGCAGATTGCGGGCGTAAGTGGTGGTTATGGTGTTAGTGGAAAAGATGAAGATATAGGAATGGCTTGGTAATGAGAGTTAGCAGCAAACATAGACAAAAAACTGTTCTTTTTACAGATTTTTCTGGTGGTTTAAATATTTCTGTACCACCAGATATGTTAAAACTTAATGAATTGCAAAAGGCTGATAATTTTGAATTTGATACTAGGAGTGGTGTTTTAAAAACTAGGAGTGGCTTATCTTTACTGCACACTGAAACAGAAGATATTCAAGCTTTATTCTTTGCTTATGGTATGAACAAGCTTTTTTATGCTTGTGGTAATAAGGTTCACTCTTACGATTTTAGTAGTGGACAGTCTGCTGAAATAGGAGATTTAAGCGGAACAAGGGTTCCTGTATTTGCAGAATGGGAAGATAGTATTTTAATAGCTTCTGGCTCCTATTTGCAGCATTATGATGGCTCTACCTTAGAAACCATAACAAATAGCCCCTTATGTGATTTTGTATTCGTAAAACATGGCAGGGTTGGCGTGTCTCTGGCTGGTTCTGATTATCTTTCTTTTTCTGGCATAGGTGATTACACAAACTGGAACTTTGCTGGAACAGATTCAGACGCTCAGCAAATTGAGGTGGGGTATAAAGAGGGTGGTGACATTGTTGGTGTAAGGCCCTTTTTCGATGATTTAATTATCTTCAAGGACAACAGAAGAACGTATAGACTAACAGGCTGGTATCCAGATTGGGAGGTTAATGAAGTAACTAGGGGGCATGGAGCCGTTAATAAAGATGCTTCTGCCATTATAGGTTCCTCTGTTGTTTTCATAGACATGGATGGTGTAGTGGCTTTGACGCCTACTGTAGAGTATGGCGATTTTGCCTTTAAACAGGTGGGGGACAAGATAAACAGTTATTTCGCTTCTAACTTAGATTTTGGAGCCAGCAGGATTTTTCATGTGCCTTCCAGGGGGCAAGTATGGTGCAAGCCAAATACGAGTAAAATTGTTTATGTTTTGCATTATCTTACGGGGGCTTGGACAAGGTTTATTTTTCAGGATGAAATTGGCGGGGCTTTGTCTTGTCCGTATGGTTCAATCGTTGCTTTGGGCAGTAAGCTTTATCGTTTTGATGACTATAAAGATGATGACGATGGAACGCCGATAGAGAGTGTTGTTGTTTTGCCAAGAAAGAGTGGAGCTAGGGAGCTTCTTTTGAAATATGTTTCTCTGCTTTATCGGGCTCATGGACAAGGACAAATGGTGTTAACTATCGGTTCTTATTCCAGGACTCTTAATGTAGTGCAAGGCGATGATATAGCATATTCTGATGATGACATTGTAGCCCAGGACACTGACCCATTAGTGCAATCTGCCCATGTGCGATATAACGAAAGGACAAATAGAAGGATTGATTACTTAGAGCCAAAGATTACTTGCAATGGTTGTAGGGTTGGTCTTATAGCCTTAACTAATGAGATAGCGGATGTTTAGGGGATATTGATATTATGGGTAATTGGATTACTACACAGCCAGTGGATTTTACTCCTGATGGGGATACGACATCTAGTGCAATCAAAAAACATGATGTTGATATAGCCAATATTTATGAGCTTTTACACAGAGTGCGCCGTTTTGATTTTGGGCCCAATCCGCCTGTTGACCCTGTAGAAGGGCATCTTTGGGCTGTTGATGGGGGTGATGGTAAGCCTGTTTTTCTCAGGATGTACAAAAATAGCAAGTGGCATAGACTTTCCTTTGTTACCTGTATTGACCCGCCTTCAAATCCCAATGAGGGATGTTTGTTACTTGAAGAAGCAGACGGCAATTATAAGTTGTCTATATATTATAACGGTTCCTGGAGGGAGATAACGTCATTTGCAGAAGCAGTATCTGGAAAAATGGTACAAGCGAATGATAGGGGAACGCTGCAAAGAAGTTTGTTTGGGTATGAATCAATCTATGCACCGTCTTCTGATATAGATTTAAATATTGGAGAAAGATTTAATTATAGTGGAACAGGTCAAACTGTTAATCTTCATATCAACGCCAATAATGGTCTTTATCGAATAACTTATTCAATATATGATAATACCAACAATTATAATTTTCATAAATTATTACTTAACAATACGACTTATTCTGATAAATTTACACTTTTGTTTTCAGAAAATAGTGAAAACAACGGTGAAAAGGATAGTTTTTATGATAGTGGAATTGATAGCTTGCGTTTGGGGTATGGTAAGTTATGTATTTTTACTGGGCTTATAAATACGAAACAACCTAATGTTGGTGTTGCATTGCGTGGGCATGTTGATAATGGTTCTCGGGGTATGGATGACGCAATTGTTTCAAGTTTTTTAAAAGATACAAACTTAAATATTTCCAAACTTGGTACGGTAGATTTCAGGGGAACTTGTACCTATCGCATAACAGTGGAGAGGCTTTTATGAGTAAGTGGCAAAAAGAATATCCAGTGGATTTTTCGCCTCATGGTGATAATCAAGGTCAGGCCGTTCAGAAGCAAGATAACGAGATGACGGCCATTTATGAAAAACTAAACAAAGTTTTAGAAAGAAGGTATTCCGATTGGAGCAGTGCAAGCGATTTAGAGCGAGGAGAAATAATAGTCAAAAACGGATATAAACTAACCGTTCAAAAGAACAATAGACAAACGATTATAAATATCCTCAAAGATGGCAGTGTCGAAAACGATACAAATGAAGGGGTAAATGCCCTTGGTTATGAGTATGTTGGTCGTATTCCTGTGTTGAATTTTCGCTCTGATTTATTGGGTGGATATATCAGGATTGCCAAGGTATCCAGCAGTCCAGAAGCCCATGTTGTTCCCGCACCAGATGTTGCCAGACGTGGTGGTATAGAGGTTTCTCTGTCTGCTGCTGATTTATTGCCTTCAGATGTTTTGCCATATACTCGTGATTTTTTGAATTGCGATTCAAAGCCTTATCCTGCTTATTGGCGTTATAGGGGAGTAGAGGATAGGCAAAATAAAAGTACTATGTATTATTCTGCTCAAAATAATAATGGTATTTATGTAATAAGATATTATTTTAAGCTTAACGATAATCATGATTTTCTTTTTTATATCCAAAATCATCAATCCGATAACAGTGTATATTATACACAAAATTATTGGAATAATGATGGTAGTAAAGTTATTACTCATAATAATAGACCTTGTATATATTGCTCTCCGTCTTCTTTGCACCATACAGGGGAAATAGTTTATTCTCCACATCAAAACATGAGAATAGCAACAATAGTTGGTACTTCTAATCGAGATACTAAATGGCCCGCTTATTTAGGAGGAGGGAGGTGGAGAAATACAGGTAATAATGTAAGAGATTATTTAGGATATACTTGGTCAGGACAAACAATTTTACACGGAATTATAGTTATGGAAAAGGTGGCATGGTAATATGAGCTTCACAAGAAAACACGCTGTAATAGACCCAGACAATACACAAACGAAAGATGCAATTTCTAATCATATAGAAGAAATTGCACAGATATATGAATATATTAACACTCTTAGACATGGTTATACAGATTGGGATGCGCCAGATGGTGCTATTCTTATAGATAAAGAAGACAGCCAAGCTCGATTATATGTCAAGCTAAATGGAACCTGGAAAACGGTAACGCCTGTTACAGTAGGTGATTCAGACCCGAATCTAAACGAAATTCAAAACTATCATCTCCACTATTATCCCACCGAAAACAAGCTGAAGTTTTATGTCAGAGATGGAGATGCAATTACCTGGACAGAACTATATCCAACATCTGTTACTGCAAATGTAGATGCTATTCCTGTCGCAGATTCACATGACAAATTAGACAAATCGTGGATTGCACGATTTAATCCGATTCCTCTTTCGGAACATAATACAGAAAATAATAAAATTACTCTTACAAGAGGTGATAGGGCCTATCTAAATTTAAACGGAGGCAACAATCCTTTTTATATAAATATTAACACAGGACAAGAGCAGCTTTTTAATGTTTATGTAGAATGGTATGACAGTGCAGATGGAAGTGGTTGTTATCTTGTACCTGCAACATCAGATTATTTTAGAATGTCTGGCTGGAAAGCCCAGCAAGGACAAAGTTCAAGAACGCATTATTCTGGCACGACAGACAGAATATGGTTTGGTTCTGCTGCAAGAGGTGTTGCGATGGCTCATATTACTTTTACGCCTTGGTGTTTTGCCATTGTTGTTTCGGGCGGATATGGTGGAAATATCCGTAATCAGCTTATGGCTTTTAATAGATATAAGAATTTTGTATATTTTGGCTCCATTCAGGGTGGTAATAATATGAAGGGTAGAGTTTTAATTGAAAGGGTGTGGTGATGTGTTTGTTGCTTAGAATTAGCAATCCTTGTCATTTTAGGTTACTTCGTCCTTTTTTAGGTGAATTTTTGAAGCGGGGTAGTGATGATGAACAGGGAGATTTGGATACTTTAGTTTTTAGTGCAATGAATAAAAGTGATAAAAATGGGATTTATCTTGCAGTAGATGAAAAACAAAAGATAATTTTAGGATATTTATTGCTTTCTAGCGGTTTGGAACCAGGTTCCTTATGTGTTGTTCAGTCAAGTATTAAGTCTGGTGAGGCAAAGAGAGTTTGCAGGGCTTTAGTTGATTTTTGCAAGAAAAACAAATACACTAAAATTCAATGGATAACAAATAGAAAAGATGGAAATGAACAAATATGGAATAAAGCATTACAAATAACTGGAGCAAAGAAAAGAGCCAATATAATGGAGGTGAGTATAAATGGGACTCTTTAGTGGTCTTTTTGGCGGGAGTAGCAAAACAAAAGTAAAAAGGGAAATCCCAAAGCCCACAAAAGAGGAGCAAGACCTGCTCAACAGGCTTTTGGATATAACCAATAGACCCATTGAACACTATCCAGGGCTTGTTAATGAACTGAAAAACCCATATCAAAGCCTTAATAGCCCTTTAGGATTGAGGCTTATGGAAATAGTTCTTGGTGGCTATGCAAGGCCACCAGGCTTCAATAGATTGCTACGATATGGTGCAAGGCTTGGTTATGATTTGCCAAGTAGCACTTATCGTTATGGTTATGTCCCGAGACAAGAATCGGCAAGAGCTGGTTTTGGCGGTGATATTTGGGAGGCCATAGCAAATTATGGCCTTGATGATTTTGGAGGTGATTATGGCTTTTAGTACAGCATTGTGGCGAGCAATAAGCGGACAACCTTGGCCCTATCAGAATGATTCTTATATTGGTTCGACTCAGAGTACCAAGAGTTCTTTAATTGGTGATGGCATAGTACAGCCAGGGGAAATAGGCGATACGGGGAATAGTCCTGGAAGTGATTTAGGTCGTTTTCTTGCTATTACCCTTACAGGGAAAGACCCTGTGACTGGTATAAGCAGACAAGACTTGCAAGCCAAATATGATATTAAGACTTTCGGGGAGTTGGTGCAAAAGTATCCCACGCCAAAACCAGGGGTACCAAGGGTAGCCCCGCCACCTAAGAATGTTACTGGTTTAAAGCCTATGGATGTAGTTATGGGCGTAACAGAAAATAAACCCCCACCAGTGATACAAATGAAGGTGGGAACTACTACTGTTAAGCCACCTATGCCCAGGGAATATCAGCCTCCACCAGTTGTGCAAATGAAAATGAGGCAGAGACAAGAGATAACATCTGATGATATAGATAAGATGTTGATGAAAGTGCATGGTATCAATTTGGACAGGTATCCGAACGAAGCAAGGTGGATGCTTGGTGTGTTAAAGGATAGATTGCAAAAACTTGAGCCCAGGGAAAGAGGTTTTTTGCGAGACCCGTTTATTTCAGAAGACCAGAAAATAGGCTTCTTGAAGGGCTTAGTAGATTGGAGCCAACCAGAAATGCATATGGAGCGATGGATGAGGCGCAAGCTGGATGAGGCCATTAATCTTGGTAAGGGAATTGCCAGAGAGGTTCATCAGAGAAGGCCCGTGAGACCAATAGAGGCGAGCGGGGTATTTTCTCCGTTTGGGGATTTGGATGAAGATGATATGAATAGAGCCTTGCCAGAATCTTATGGGAGAAGTGTGGCTTCTCCATTAATTTAAGGGGTATGATATGGGCGGAGCTTTCGGACAGAACGACTATATAGGGATAGACAAAAAGAAAAGAAACGCCTTTGGGAAGAGGTGGCAAAAGGCCATGCAACAGGGATTTGCTGCTCCTGCTCCAAAGAAAAATGTAACGGGGCTTAGACCAATGGACAACAATGTTATTGTGCCTAAGCCTAAGCCACAGCCACAACCAACCTATGGTAAGGCTAGTAGTGTGTGGGAGGCTATAAGTGGCATTAAGGCCCCTGAACAGCAGGCTTACGAAACCTTGGAGACAAGAGATAAATTCCATCGCCTTTTTGGTGGGGGTGGCCCTGTAAATATTAGCCATACTCAAAACAAAGATGTTGCAAGACAATATTACCAGAATCTTGGATATGAGGCTGTTGATAGTACGAGTAATGCTCAGGCTCACAGCAGGCAATATTCCCAGAATGATATTGATACCCTGCTAAAGAAAGCTCACGGTTTGCATCCAGATAACATAGCTCCCAATGCAAATGAGTGGGCGTTGAATTATTTTCACCAAAAGTTGCAGAGTCTTACTCCTGAACAGCGGTCTTATTTATCTGACCCTAAAGTGCCAGAAGCCGACAAGTTGATAAAGCTTAAAGATTGGACAAGTTTCCAAACGCTGGATGATGTAAATGAATATGCCAGAAGGGTAAGGCAGGAAGCTGGTAGTGGTGTGCAGGCATGGGGTGGTTGGCAGGGATACAGGCAACACCTGGAAAACATTAATAAAAATGACCCCTATTCACACAGGATAGAAGCCTGGACGCCAGAAAGAAAAAAATATCTGGAACAGCACGGCCTCAATGATGAAGTAATAGACCCAGTTTTAAAAGATTGGTATTACTTTAACCAGATATGGAAACATGCTCCTGATGACCCCAGGACAGAGGCTTATCCATATAGGCATTTCCAAGGAGATTTTGAGGGCTTTTATAAGCAGAGGGTTAAGGATTTAATGACCCAGGGGGTTATCGGCAAGGACTTTGATGTTGATGAATTTCTTGCTGGTTCACAAGGTTATCCTGAACAGCCAGTAACAGGAGGCCCTCATCCTGCAATATTTGGCGGTTCTAGTGGCCTGAATTATGGCACGCCTTATCACAAGCCAGGTGGTGGGGGTGGTGGAGAACTACCTGCTACTATAAAGCCTCTTAATGTTGGTATGACGGATATTTTGAATCTATTGCAGCTTCAAAATACTTATCAACCAAGTAAAGAGGCTATTGAAAAGCTTATGAATCCCTATGTTGCAACAGAGCCTTATAGGGAACAATTAGGTTCTATTCTCAATTCTCTTGCTAGGCGTGGGGTGGTGAATAGCACTATAACGTCCAGAGCAATGGAAAGGCTTGGTAAGGTGTGGCTTGATAGAGCAAGAGAGTTGCAGGAACGAGGTATCCTTGGTGCAGAAGAGTTGAGAAGGGCAGCAGCAGCCCAGGGGCTTACAGCCAAGAACTTGGCAGCCAGGATAGCACTTGAAAAGTACCTTGGAGACCTGAACGCATGGCTTAGAAACAAGGGGATGAACCTTGATGAAGCATACAGAAGGGATGCCCTTGGTGAGAGGATAAGGGAAGAGCTGTTCAACGAAGCTTTTAACACTGCCAGGTTTGGCTGGATGGCAAACAGGCAGGAGTGGCTAGATAGATGGGGTGCTCTGAAAGACCTTATGGGTATGGATGAAAGGGATTGGCAGAGGCGAATTGCTTCTTATGGTGCTTTGGATGACCTTTTCCAAAGGGATAGGGCTACTGCCTACCAGGAACTATTTCGCCTTTGGAGCAACATGATAAGTGGGCGGTATCAGATACCCACTACTACTACCACTTATTCTGGTGGCACCTCTCCGTTTATTTCGTTCCTTGCTCCTGCTATTGGCAGGGCAGCGGGAAATGTTGCGGAATGGGGGATGGATAAAATTCTTGGCATACTTGGAATGGGCGCAGGAGCAGCGGCTAGTGGTGCTGCTGGCATGGGCACTGCTGGTGCGACTACTTTACTAGCGGATACACTTGGTTCGTTAGGGATAGGTGGAACTACTGCTAGCGTTTTAGCTGGCTTGGCAATGTTATAGGGAGGCAATATGCAAAGGATAGAGGTTAGCAAGCATGATCTGGGCGGAGAGCTTGCGTTGCTCTTGGAGATAAATGGGTATGTGCAATTAGATAGCATAACGGAGCCGATTTATCATGAAGTTGCCATACATGGTGGTGGCCTATTCTTACATGAGGCGCCTAAACGGATATTAATTTTAGGCGGTGGTGATGGTTGCGCCGCAAGGGAGGCCCTCAAAATCCCCCAGGCAAGTATATCCTTGGTGGACATAGACGAAACCATGTTGGATATGGCGAGGCAACATCCTGATTTGGTGGCTCTTAATGGTGGCTCTTTACTTGATGAGCGGGTGAAAGTCTATTGTGACGATGCAAAGAGGTGGATAAAGAGAGCAAGGAAGAATAAGTTTGATTTGATTTTTGCAGATTTTCCAGACCCTTCCACTATTACCCTTGCTAAACTTTATGATGCGGAGAATATGTATAGAGAGGTGGCTAGAATTTTAAGACCAAATGGCGCCCTAGTAATACAAGCAGGCAGTATTTTGATGAACAAACTGCACAAGTTTATAGCCAAGGAACTTGTTAAAGCTGGCTTTAAAACCGTGAGGCCCATAAAGGCAGATGGAGTTTTAAGGGGCGTACAGGTGTTTATGATTGCCTGTTTAAGAGATGATGCCTTACCTGGAAAGACGTTGTGGGCGAAAGAAGATAGCATCCAATATATGGATGAAGCGGGTATTAAGAGTGCATTATCTATTTCGTCTTTTTGGGCAAAAAGGATAAAAGAAGCCAACATAGATGGGATACAAGATGCTTTTACTGCATGGGCAGAAGACACTATCGCCTTTGGCATATAAGGAGAGTTTGAAATGGGCATAATGGATTTGGTGCTTGAGCCAAAGAACCTAGATAGAACCAGACAAAAAGCAGAAAGATACGTTTCTGCAATTTACCCCAAACCTGACTTGGATAGAGCGGCTAAAAGAAGTCTTGTTAGAGGGTTAGGCTCTGCTGTGATAGGAGCTATACCTTATGCTTTGGGAGCTAAGGCAATAGGCCGTGGTATAGCTCAGGCTGGAGCGTGGGATGCAGGTCGTATGTATGCAGAGGAAATGGCCAAGGAGAATACTTATAAAAACCTTTTTGCCAGCACCTTGGCCAAGATGCTGGAAATGCAGACACAGGCTTATTTACAGCAGGAACAAGATGCCACCAGGCAGGCAAAATGGGAAAATTTTATGAAGATGTTTAACCAGGTAATCTTGCACTCTGATAAGCTAAGGCCACAACAGCTTGCAGGGGCCTTACTTGGTGCTGCTATTGAATCTGGCATAGACCCTGGACAGCTTGATATGGTCACAAAAACTATGAGCCTTGCAGGAAAGTTAGCGCAAGACCCTAATAAGGCTCAGTATGTTTTCAAGACCATAGGTAGTGGTGGGGCGTTGGCCAAGATTAATCCACAAACAGGGGAGGTAGATATAATTCCAGGCCCTACAAGGCCAGGAAACAATACCCAGGATTTTTACAGACAAGCCCTTGGACTTTGGTATCTTGAAAAGATAAAAGAGAAGCAGAGGCTTAATAAGCTCAGGGAATTAAGCATGAACCCTAAATTTGCCCCCTATTTAATTCCATGGGGGGATAGTTATATCTGGAAGCCCAATACGCCACCAGCTTTAATAGAAGAGGCAAATAGATTTATAGGTGGGGGTACAGAGGTATCTTCTTCCCCAACGCACACATCTATGCCAGGGCCAGAAGCAAGTGGAGAGCAAGGACATCCTGCATGGGATGCAGTTAAAGAGGCTCTTGGTCTTGCGGGAGGTGCGGACACAGTGCAATCCGAACAGAATCCAGAGCCACAACAACCAATGATGCCATATCTCAACGAAAGTGGTGATGCTACCTTTGTACCACCGTGGGCAGAATTGCCTCCACCTGAATATGGGCCAGAAGATGACTTAGATAGAATTTTGAGGGGTGAGTAATGGATGCACCTTGGATGCGCCAGAAAAATACCCTATATGGTTTTCCGCTGCCACTTATAAGAAAAAGATTAGAGGAGAGTAGTCCTTATTTTAGGGGCCTGCCAGAAGATAGAAAGCAGGCCCTTTTAAATGAGATAAAAAAGAATCCACAAAAGGGCCTTAAAGTATTAAAAAAAATTGCAGGCGTTAAGAGTAATGACCTGCTTATTCCCTATGTTTATCGTGGTAAGGAATATTTGGAACATAAGATTCCAGAGGAAACAAGGCATGAGTGGAAAGATGGAGTAGAAGGCCGTTTTGTTGAGGTTGAATATCCAGTGGCCGAGGCAATAGCGGAACTTGTTGTTGCGCCTGGATTACTGATCCGAAAACCTGTTTGGGCTATGAGCAAAACGGCTTTGGGAAGCCTGAAAAATATTGGACTAATAGAAGCGTCTGAAATAGGACAAGATACTCTTGCGGCCAGCGGTCATCCTATTGCTGGATTGCTTGTGGGCTTATTGGGATACGGAGTGGGTGCGAGGGCTATTGGTGGCGTAGAGAAAGCTGCAGGGAGAACAGGCAGAGTTGTTGGCAGGGCACTCAGATTAAAAAAACAAGCAGGAGGGGAAATTACTGAGCATTTAAAGAGTTTATGGAAAAGTTTAAAAGAGGCTAAAAAAATAGCTAAAGGTGCTAAGGATTTATCAGAAGTAGATAGGCTCTTAACGAATGTGGAATATATTAGCACTAAGCATCCAGAGGCAAAGCCCTTTTTGGACAGAGAAATTGTCAGGATGTTTGGAAGACATGAAGACAGTTTCAGGATACTCCATGCAGGGGGCAAGGGAGTAATAGATGCCTTTGGTCGTTCTACTCTGCCAAATTTAGACAAGAACGAAAAGCAGATATTAGCTCAGGTTATAAAACTTGGAGATATTTACCCAAAATTTAACAGAAAGGTTGTCTTACCTGATGGCACGGTTTCGTGGCGTATCCCAGAGGAACAGCTTAAAGCCTGGAATGTGCCAGATAGAGTGATTGATGCCTATAATCGTATCCGTAATGTAGTAGATACTAGCAGTCACTATCTTGCCGCTTTTATTGGCAAGCATCACAAGACCCTTGGCATGAGTAAGGATGAGGCTGGACAGGCCATTAAGAGAATCTTGTTTGGCAACAGGGGCTATTTTCCAAGGCAAAGACCAGAAAGTGCAGGCAAATATTGGGTAGTTGCCAAAGATAAGGTTAGTGGCAAGACCCTATGGCGTGAGTCTGCAAGGGCATGGGAATTGGAAGGCAAGAAGCAAAAGATACTAGAGGCCCTCATTGGCAAGGATAAGGCCCTTAACCCAACAGGTTTTAGGACAAGGGCACAAAATATTGATTTTGTAGTAGAACCTGTAAGAGAGTGGCCAGAAGGTGCACCGTTTGAACGAGTAACGGCTACCAGTAACGTGGGCGCATTGCTGGATAGTCTCGTGCAAAAAGGAAAAATTGATGAGGCATCGGCACAGGCTTTTAGAGAGGGCCTTGGAGAATTGTTTGCATCCAGGGGTTTTGGCAGGCACTTATTGCACCGTTCTCCTTATTGGATAGGCGGTTATGAAGATGATGTTTTGAAGGTGCTGCCCAGATATGTTGGCGGTCTTACGGGTTATACCCATAAAGTAATGGCAGCCAAGGATTATGCAGATTTGCTATCTAAGTTTGATGCTTTAAAGAAACCAAAGCTTTTCAAGTTTTTGAATGACTATACCAGGCGAGTATTGGAAAATACCACCAAAACAGACAGAACCTTTGCAGGACTAAGGCAGCTTGCGTACGGATATTATCTTGCTGGCAAGCCTGCTTTTGCTGTCCTTAACGCAACCCAAAATATCATTACGGCTAATCCTTACTTGAAGGTTTTGGGCAAGAGATTAGGGGTGAAAAAAGGCATCCAAGAGGGCTTGCTCAAGGCTATGAAGGATACTGCCCAGGCTCTTATCAAAAAGGATGTGAAGCATCTTGCGCCTGATGAGGCAAGAGCTTTTATGCTTGCAATGAGGCGCAAGGTTGTTAGTGACCCATTTGTTGAGGAGATGCTTGCTGCTGAAACAGGGGCAGCACAAATGGGCAGGGAAGTGGGCAAAATCCTGTCTTTGCCTATATCAAGCTCAGAATACCTTAATAGGGGCAGCACTTTTCTTTCCGCCTTTCGTCTTGCAAGGAAGGCAGGTAAACCATTTGATGAAGCGTGGAATATTGCAGCGGATGCAGTAAATAAGACACAGTTTTTGTATGGCAAGGCCAACCTGCCTTTATGGGCAAGCACGCCATTAGGTAAGACTTGGCTTACGCTCAGACAATATACTTTACACTTGCTGTCATTGTGGAAACAGCTACTAGACAAAAAAGAATATAAGGCGCTCCTAGAATCTATTGCAATGGTAGGTACGTTGGGTGGCTTATCTTCTTATCCGTTTGTCAAGGCCATAAAACACCACTTGCGCAAGGATTATGGAATTGACGTTGATAGTGAACTGAAAAAGGCAGGATTAAGCGACAAGGCAATTACTGGAATTAACAGGGGCCTACCTGCTGCTGTTGGTATAGATTTAAGCCCTTCATTACAGATAGATATTCCGTTCAGTAACATAAAAAATGCTAAGGGCATGCTCAACGAGCTTTTAGGGGCCACTGGTAGCACTATCCTCAATATGGCAACGGGACTGAAAGACATAGTGGCGGGAGCAGAGGCCAAAGACCCATATCGTATTGCTATGGGGGCAGAAAAAATAAGTCCTGCCGTGGTACGCAATGTGATTAAGGCAGTGCGTTTGCACGATTACGGGGCAAGGACAAGAACGGGAGTGCCAAGGTATTATTATGGCGAACAAGGGCCCGTGCCGTTTAGGTACACGGAAAAAGAGGCCCTTTTGCGTTCCCTTGGTTTTGTGCCTACCAGGGAAAGCCAGATGTGGGAAAATGAGCGGCGCTATAGAGATATGAGGGAGTTTTCCCGTAAAAAGCGGGAACTAATATACGAGATGCTAAGGGCAGGGGAATTGGATAAAGCCGTACAGGAAATTGTAGCTTACAATGAGTGGGCAATGAAATACGGTTTCAGGCCAATAAATATTAAGGCTTTAAGGGCTACCTTGAAACAGATTGGGCTAAATAAAAGAAAGATGATATATCCCTATTAAAAACTGGAACGCTTTGCATTTAAATGCAAAAGGCAGCCGAAACAGGGCTGCCTTTTTAGTGGGTAGTATAATAGAATAAAATACAAACCTCACGCTTCATCCTAACAAAAACCTGCCAAAAGTCAAGGTTTTCCCTTGTTTTTATATAACTACTTGAAATTATTAGATTTTTTCTTTTTATATCTACTCTGACAGCTTGAGTCCTTGAAAAATAGATGTTGACAATAGTGATAATAATGATTATAGTAAGGTCAAAAGAAAGAGAAAGGGAGGTAACGAAAATGAGGAAAATCACAAAAAAAGCAGTAAGGGCTTTTATCCTTGGTAGGCACTTTGCAAGGGATAATACTGTCGTAAGGATTAAGAAAGGCCCTGGGCACGTCTGGATACATGAGCTTATTTTGCACGGACATACTATTGCCAAGGCAAAGAAAGTAAGCGCCGAAGGCCCTAAGCCGTTAGATAGATATGATGACATCTGGCTGTCTGATGCAGGCTGGCAGACACAGACTACCAAGGAAAGACTTAACGGCCTACTCCGCTTGCTGTATGAGCATGGCTTAACAGACAGAGATATAAAGATACGCCAAGTCAAGCGGACATGGTATGTGCGTATCGACCGCCTTTGGGTGCCATGGGAGGAATGGAGCAAGGCAATCCGTAATGAGTGGCCAGCTATATGGGTACTGCCTTATATTGTGCCCATTTATTTGCATATAAACAAAACTGGAGTCCAAGAGTGGCTAGTACCTGGGCAGGGTGGCAACTGGCGCTTTGTAAGTGTTGACATGGATGGGCTCTCCATACCGATAAGGGGCGCAAGTCCACTTAGATGCTACCAAACACGGAGTGAAGCAGACGCCATACGATATGCCTATGCCCACGGAATACCAGAACAGCCTAATCCCGAAAAACACACTTTGGAGATAGTGGAAATATGGTAGCACGATTTTTGGAAACGTAACACGAAATGTAAAATTTCAGGGAAACGGCCACCCACCGTTTCCCTGAAATTATAAGCATTTCCAGCCAGTTACCCAAAAATTACGCTACCAACGTAATTCCCCCAACATAATTTTAAAACACCTTAAAAAATCTAAAATAAACCTTGACAATAGTGATAACAGGGATTACATTATAGTCAAAAGAAAAGGGAGGTAACAAAAATGAAAAAGTACATAGCAACAATCTGGTCAGTGAACAACCTGCATGGCTGGCAACCAATTGAGGCGGATACACTCAGACAAGCCAAGGTAAAGGCAACCTTACTCCTGGAACCGTCCGCCTATGTCGGGGACACGTTAAGGCTGGTTGAGGTGGATGAAAAAGAAAAACGACCCTTGAGGGATTTACCTTATTGGGAAAAGCCCGTCTTACCTGGAAAACAAAAATGGATATACATTAACTAACTAAAAGGAGGTAGCGAAATGACAATACATTATTTTAAAACTATCGAAATTGAGGCAAGAGGTATAGCAACCAATATAGCCGCAAGGTTTTTGGCAAAGTGCAACATAGAGGCGGGCCTGGAACTGTATCCAGTATGGAACGAGACATTTACCTGCCTGCCGAATGGAGAGTCCTACAAAACCTATCTGCCAAACCTTAGCGGTTGTAAACCCGTTAGGATGACCTTTGAAACGCCAATAGGCAGGAGATAAAATTTAACAGGGGGAAATGGCACTGCTGTTTCCTTACTTGCCGTGATTGTACAGGAGAAAGATATATAACGAAATGGAGGCGCCTTGACGATGAAAGTATATCCAACGAATAAGGAAGTTGCCCTTGCCTTTTTGCAGGACAAAACACTGCGGGGCAGGGGGTTAATCAGTATAAAAAAGCCAAATGAAACCTTGCTTTTGTGGCACGGCCATATCATGGCCGTAAAGATAAAAAACAAACTTCAATTTTTCGTGCCACCAAGAAGGATTATGAAACAACATAAGGGTCTGGATTCGTGGGTAAAGGCCCTTAACCTGGTAACAGATGAGGCCCTGGATATGATAGTGACCAAACAAAAGGGCGAAATAAAAGCATACAGAGGCCATGAAGACGTATCCCATGCCTTGTTTAGTGGTATCTGGATACTGCCACCAATAAAGGTAATCGAAGTGACAGTGGACAAAAATGGAAAGAAAAGGAAAGTGAGGCAAAAGAAAAATGGGAAATAAGATATACTGGAAAGATATCCTAAGTGATAAACCACTGGACATTAAAGTGGGAGATTGGATAGAAGGGGTAGGCAAGATAGAATGTGCCTGCTCCATTGCCTTTATACACAAACTGATAGAGCAAGTAAGAGCTAAAGTATGTGCTCCAAAGGTATTTATTCGCTGTCCCGATGATGCCCTGCTACCCAAAAGACAATATGCTGATGATGCGGGACTAGACCTAAAAGCATCTTGTGATGCTGTTGTTGACCCTGGAAAGATAGGAGTAATACCCACTGGCGTATCTATTGCCCTACCCTATGGATACGAGGCTACCGTAAGACCAAGAAGCGGGCTGACGGCTAAGGGGCACTCAGTGCTACTTGGAACCATTGATGCTGGATATCGTGGGGAAATATGGATAATAGCACACAACCTATCTGACCGTCCCTGGTACATAAAAAAAGGTGACAGGATAGCACAGCTTGTCATTTCACCTTGCTGGCTCGGAGAACCAATAAGGGTACAAAACCTATCAAACAGCGAAAGAGGGAGCAATGGCTTTGGGAGTACAGGTTAAACAAGAAAATGCAAAGCGTTCCAATTTTAATAGCGTGAGGTTATTATTTGAAACGGATATACCAAAGGACATAGGAATACCCTTGTTTTGGTATATCCAAAATTTATAACAACCTGAGCCTATTATCTGGAGCAAGAAATGGAAAATAAAAGTAAGACCCAAAAGAAAAGAGGCAAGAAACAAAGCCCATTGGAAAAACTAAGGGGAAACCCTTATTCCTTGCGCCTTGCAATCAACGCCAAATGCTATGAGTGCAATGGCGGGGAGAACTGGGCAAAAAGGACAAGATACTGCCAAGTGTTCGATTGCCCCTTGTGGCATGTAAGGCCACACAGTAAGGGGATTATAAAAGAAGATTGTAAAAATTATCAGGGTGTAGGATAAATTTTATTTTTAATTTTTATCCTACACGCTGAAAGGGGAGGTAATCATGTTGGACTGGATTTATATTATAAGCTTATGGGCTGTTATATTGTTTATCCTTTCTTTCCACTGCCATAATTGGCACGATTGGAAACTGGCCTTTTATAACCTGGTAATCTTTTTCTTGTTTTTTGTTGGCATAAGGAGGCAAAAACATGACAAGCACTAAATTTGGCAGGAACAAGAAACAAAAAGAAATAATTAGGAAAGAGGCCCTGCCGTTAAAAAACGCTATGCTCAAAACACTGTCTGCCTTACTGCCAATGGACGAAATAAGACCCAAAGAAAGAGGGGAACATTTACTTGTGTGGTCTATCATAGAAAGGGCCATTGCCGATGCACAAACGGAAATGACGACAATAGGTGGACATGGGCAAGCAAAAGTAGATTACCAGGAAATTGTTGATTTTTTGGCTAATAAAAACAAGATGTTAGAGCTATACCTGGAGTGTACAGCCTGGAACCAGGATAACATAGACAGGCTCATGGAATATTTAAAAGAATATGCAAGAAAAATGCAAGAAATAAGAGAAAGAGTCCTGAAAGCTGGAGAAAAAAAGAAAAAATACAAAATAATCATTAAAAAACTTCAATCAATAATCCAGCCAAGTATTTTTCACAACCCTAGACCTGCAAAGACTTGAAATCCAAATCAATAATACTTACATTTAGAGTAAAATAAAAGGGAGGTAACAAAAATGAGCAAACATGAATTTGATTTGGATATTACTGTTATGCACGATAAAAGAGCCAAAAGGTTATGGGTAACTGGCACTTATGAAATTGATACCAAACAAGAAAAAGGGGCCACTACCAGTTTGAGCCTTGATCCTAACATCCAAGAAATACCCTATATCAAAAACATCGAAATTAAACAGGTGATGGATGAGGCGGGAAGACCAGTAGATGAGTGGGAAGTTACGGATGATGATATAATCCCTGAAATTGAAGATGCCATTGAAAGGAACCTTGGAATAGGCGATTACGCAGATTTGCCACTTAGAGAACTGGACGAAATCAAGCTAATAGAAACAATGTCCTATTAGTCAGCCCTGCCTAAATGTTTTTGCCCTGCTTTGGATGTCAGCACCTTCCAGGC
>JALVMZ010000139.1 GCA_027032655.1 Desulfobacteraceae bacterium | reverse complement strand
CATCCTGTCACACTGTATGGTAAAATCCTCACTTCTGGCTTTAACATTTCCAGAGAAAAGAACCATGCCTTTGCTGTCATTTATCTCAACCATATCAGAGTGGACTATAATAGAGCCCTTTTTATACGGCATACCTTTAAAGGAGCTCTCTCCTTTTACATATGAAGGTAAAACCATCATTAAAATAATCGTAAAGATCAATGGACTTTTAATTTTAGTATATAGATCCTTCACTGTAAAAATACCTCTTTTCCGATATATGTGGTAACCCCAGAACCTATCCGAAGATATCCCCTTCCATAATCACAATAGAGGCCTTTTCCCACTATTCTGAGGAGCGGACCTTCTATTATTACATTTTTATCTGTAAATAAGATACCATCTTTCTGATTATATACGAGCTTATCTGTCCATAACTCATATCCCACATCAATCCAGATATGAATATCCTTTTCCATATCAATCCTACCCTCTTTCTTAATAAACCTCCCCTGTTTCCCTTTTAATCTCAGCTCATCACCATTACTGGACTTGAAATTCATCTTGAAATCCTTAAAAAGGACAATATCTCCCTTCCCTGAAAATCCAACCTCTTTAGCATCCATACTCCATTTTTCACCTTTATCAGGTAGGATTTGCGTGAAAAGTATATTGGTCAACTTAGTGTCATCTCCCTCTTCAGTATTGTTTTCAGAGACACTAACGGTAAATCTCTTATTACCATTCAGGGTGGCATATAAAAAGACAAGAATAAATGATATGCATATTGCAAAAATAGGCCAAAGCTTCTTAAATTTGTTAAACATATGCAATATTTATACCATAATTATAGTTTTCTGTAAAGTTCAAATCCAGATCACTCTGATTTGGAATTCACCAGTTCGTAAATCTCTTTCAATATCTTAATAAAATCCTCTACCTCATCAATTGGGATAGAGTTTGGTCCATCACACAAAGCCTTATCAGGATCAGGATGAATCTCCATAAATACACCGTCAGCCCCTGCACCAACGGCTGCCCTTGCAAGATATACCGCCAATTCTCTCTGGCCCCCCGATGAAGTTCCTCTTCCACCCGGGAGTTGAACACTGTGGGTGGCATCAAATACAACCGGATATCCTAAGGACCTCATAACAGGAATACTCCTTGGATCAAAGACCAGATTATTGTATCCAAAACTTGCACCACGCTCCGTAAGTAAAAGGGAATTGTTACCACATGAAACCGCCTTTTCAACCACCTGTTTCATATCCCATGGTGAGAGAAACTGTCCCTTCTTGAGATTAAGTGGAAGACCTGTCTCTGCTGCACTTCTTATAAGATCAGTCTGTCTGCAAAGAAACGCGGGAATCTGAATTATATCAAGCACACTTGATGCTGTTCTGACTTCACTTACCCTGTGAACATCCGATAAAACCGGAAGACCAGATTCTCTCTTTACCTTTTCAAGTATCTGGAGTCCTTTTTCGAGTCCAGGTCCCCTGAAAGAATAAATGGATGTCCTGTTGGCCTTATCATAGGAAGACTTGAAAATTATATTTACATCTAATCTCTCCTGAATACCTGCTAAAAAATCAGCTACTCTTAAAGGAACCTCCTCATTTTCAATTACACAGGGACCTGCAATTATAAAAAAAGGCCCTCCCTGATAGATTTTAAAATCGGCCAAGGTTATCATTCTTTCCATATCTCACCTTTTTTCTGTAAATTGTTATACTTTTATAGTATGATTAAATTAATGGTTAAAAGTCAAGATATTAGAAAATTCAAGGAGGTCAAACTGATATGCCTGCAAAAAAAAGGGGAAAAACCATAGAAGAGATCAACAGAAGAATAAAACAGGGCAAGGCTGTGGTGGTTACGGGAGATGAGATGGTTGATATTGTAAAAAAGAAAGGCCCAAAAAAGGCAGCGAGAGAAGTGGATGTTGTTACCACCGGCACATTTGCCCCCATGTGCTCTTCAGGGGCATTTATAAATTTTGGTCATACCAAACCGACCATAAAGGCGTCTAAGGTATGGTTGAATGATGTGCCTGCATATGCAGGTCTTGCTGCAGTGGATATATATATAGGAGCAACAGAACCTGCTGAAGATGATCCCTTAAATAAAGTCCATCCAGGACAATTCAAATATGGAGGGGGACATGTAATAGAGGACCTGGTCTCCGGTAAAAAGGTGCTCCTGAGGGCAGTTGCATACGGAACTGATTGTTATCCAAGAAAGGAATTTGAAAAAAGGCTTTCATTGGACGAACTGCCCTATGCCATGCTTCTTAATCCCAGAAATGCATACCAGAATTATAACTGTGCAATCAATCTTTCAAACAAAACCATATACACCTACATGGGAGTCTTAAAACCCAGGGCAGGAAATGCAAATTATTCCACATCAGGCCAATTAAGTCCTCTTCTTAAAGACCCTTATTATATTAGCATGGGATTAGGAACCAGGATATTTCTTGGTGGAGCAAAGGGATATATCATTGGTCCCGGGACTCAACACAATCCTGGAGCAAAAAGGGGGAAAAATGGAGTGCCTGTTACCCCTGCCGGGACATTGATGGTAATGGGGAATCTAAAAGAGATGAATCCTCGATGGATAATGGGAGTAAGCATACTTGGATATGGCTGTTCACTTGCGGTGGGAATCGGGGTTCCAATACCAATCTTGAACGAAGATATGGCAAGATATGCGGGTATATCAGACGAGGAGATATTCACTCAGATTATAGACTATGGCACTGATTATCCCAGGGGAGAAGGGAAAAGTCTGGGTCAGGTAAGTTACGCAGAGCTTAAAAGTGGAACCATAAGATTCAACGGAGTGGATGTTCCCACCGTCCCTGTATCATCCTATAAAAGGGCTCAGGAGATAGCAAACATATTAAAAGAATGGATAGAGAAGGGAGACTTTCTCCTTTCATCACCGGTTGAAGGGCTCCCTTCTCCTCTTAATATTGAATAGGGGGGTTATTCCACACATACCCTCCGAATCTCACTTATATCTGTTAACCCCTGAAAGACCTTTACTATACCATCCTGTTTCAGGGTGGTCATACCATCCTCAATCGCCTGTTTAAAGAGATCCTCTGTGGTGGCCTGCTTCTTAATCAATTTCTTAATCTCTTTTGTCCCCATCATTAATTCATGAATTCCGAGTCTGCCTCGATATCCTGTATTTGAGCATTGTTCACAACCAGATGGTTTATACAGGATCAGATCCCTTGTATATTCAATACCTGTTTTAGAAAATTCCTCATTCCCATAATCCCTGACCAGCTCTTCAAATTCTTCTTCACTGGGGTGATATTCTTCTTTACAATTGGAGCAAAGTCTCCTCACCAGCCTCTGTGCAAGCACACCCAGAAAAGCATCAGAAAAATTGAGCGGATTTAGTCCCATATCAAGGAGTCTTGTGACTGTCTCTGGAGCACTATTTGTATGAAGAGTTGAGAGCACAAGATGACCTGTAAGAGATGCCTCTATCCCGATAGAGGCAGTTTCATGGTCTCTCATCTCTCCAATCATTATCACATCAGGGTCAGCTCTCAAGAACGCCCTCATTATGCGAGCAAAATCAAGGCCTATTTTGGGCCGTGCCTCAACCTGTCTCAAGCCAGGCTGGGTTATCTCAACAGGATCCTCAGCGGTCCAGATCTTAATACCGGGTTTATTAATATAACCAAGGGCTGCATGAAGTGTGGTGGTCTTACCAGAGCCAGTGGGACCTACCACCAGAACCAGACCATAAGGCTGAGTAATTATCTTCTTGATTTCTCTTAAGTTTCTTTCATTAAAACCCATATCATCCAGTTTCATTGCCCCTGCCTTTGCGAGTATCCTCAGCACCGCGTCCTCATATCCCCCCACAGTTGGGAGTGTTGCCACACGAAGTTCAAAAGGCGGAATTCCCTTTCGTTTAAACTTTATCTTACCATCCTGAGGAAGACGTCTTTCACTTATATCCAGACCTGCCATTATCTTGATTCGTGATATTATCCCCCTTGCCATTGAATTGGGGACCTGTGTATATTCATGACATACTCCATCTATACGAAACCTGATTGAGGTCTTTTTAATAATGGGTGAAGGCTCTATGTGTATATCAGAAGTATTTCTCCTGTATGCCGCAACAAGTATCTGGTCCACAAATCTAACAATCTGAGAAGATACCTCATCGAAACCCTCATCCTCCTCCTCTGATTCTTCTTCCTCTTCAAAGGATATATCTGGCAGTAAGTCAAAATCATCTTCAGCAGATGTCTCTTTATTCTCCAGATTTTCCTGCTTCTTCTCATCAAAGAAACTCTTGATATATTCTTCAATATCCTCCTTTATTCCCACAATGTAATTCAGTTTTTTGGCCTTGATGAGGGCCTTAATACTGTCAGTCTTCTGAAGGTTCCTGGGATCTTCAATGAGGATATTGACTCCGTCCTTGTCCCATGACATTGGCACCCATAATTCCTGAAGTAAAAAATTCTTTTTTAATCCTGTAAGTAACTCATAAGGCGGATCGTAATCGGATTTAAATACCATGTATGGACACCTGTAATAGAAAGAAAGGGATTTACATACTTCTTCCTTGTTTACATGAAAATGCTCAATAAGGATGGATTCTACACTCTTATTTCTCTTTTTTGATATATGAAGTGCCTGCTGGAGCTGGGTAGGTGTTACGAGCTTTCTATTTATGAGATAATCATATCGAGACCCACCTGAAAATTGAGCCATTAATTCATCATATCTATTTTTAATCTCCTTGTTCTTGGGATCCGATTTCTGGGCTGATTGATAAAATTCAAGGGCAATATCCACATGCTCCCTCTTCTCCATCTCCATACCAATACGGAATTGAACCTGAGCCTTTCTGAATTTATCAATATCCGTGCTTTTTAACAGATTATCCACATATTTGTGAATCTTTGCTGCCGGGTGGATCTTCAGAAGAGATTCAACCATCTCCGGTATAAATCTATCAAGTGGATAATCCAGAGTGACTAACTTTTCATATTCTGATATGGCCTCCTTAAAAAGCCCTAAGAAACGAAATGCCGATGCACTCTCTTTTATGGCATCACCCTCTTCATCCCCCCCGAACATCTCCCTTATTGCTGTCAACTGTCCATCTGAGACATCCTTTGGTTCTTCTACTTCAAGATTCTTGATGGTTTTCTCCACTTCTTCAATCTTTTCCTGAATAATTGCACGACTCTCAGGATCAAGAGCAGGAACCTCTGTAAGAATTTTTCTGTAAATAATAAGGGACTCCTCAAAAAGTCCCATCTTACAATATGTATCAGCTTCCTTTATCTTTGCATCTATATTCATCTTATAGTCCCTATAAACACTATTTTTACATGGTTTCCAGCATTGAACACAATTTGTTAATGTCAATGGGTTTGGTCATATAACCCCTAATTATCTCCCTGATCTCATCGGAAATACCATTGACTCCTGAATCCTCGTATCCTGAAATCAGTATAATCTTTGCTTCAGAATCTCTGGAAAATATCTTCTTAATAGTTTCCATGCCGTCCATGCCAGGCATTTCTCTATCAATAACCATTATATCAGGCTTGAAAGAGAAGAATTTTTCAATGGCTTCCCTCCCGGAAAAGCAATAATCCACATGATATCCTCTCAATGTAAGAAGATCCTTCATTGATACCAGTGTATTAATATCATCGTCCACAAAAAGGACCTTCTTCCCATCAACTTTCAATGATACTCCTCTGTCCTCCTGTTTGATCGTTATATCTGAAGCAGGTAGATATACCTTAAATACAGAACCTTTACCCGGGACAGATTCCACTTCAATCTCTCCTTCATGTTCTTTGACTATCTTATATATGGTATAAAGTCCCAGGCCTGTTCCCTTCCCCCTCTCCTTTGTGGTAAAAAACGGATCAAATATCTTACTCTTTACATTATCATCCATTCCACAGCCTGTATCCTCCACAACAAGGACAATATTACTGTTTTCTCTTTTTGCGGTTATTTTTAGCGTTCCTCCCTCAGGCATTGCATCCCTTGCATTGGTGCATAAATTTATTATTACCTGAAGGAGGGATGTCCTGTTACCATATAACATTAGTTGCTCTGGCCAGTCTTTCACTATCTTAATATCATCCTTTATAGAATAAGAGAGTATATTAAATGCCGTATCGATCACCTCTGAAAGATTCAATAATTCCCTGTCATCTTTTCCTCCCTTCCATGAAAACCCGAGCAGATCGGAAATCAACTTATTACCTTCTTTGGTAAGCTTTATTATTTCATTGGTGTATCTTTGAAGCTCAGGATAGCTTCTATATTTCTCCTGGATAAGCTGACTTTGGGTCATGATGCCAGAGAGGATATTCTTAAAATTATGTGAGATACCACTTGCAAGAATGCCAATGCTTTCCATCCTCTGTGCATGTTTAAACTGATGCCTGACCTTCATCTTCTCTGTCACATCTCTCACCAGACCCCTTACAGCAGTCTTTCCATTATGAAGAGAGACAACCCAGTTCTTATAATCAAGTATCTTCTCTATGCCGTCTTTTGTAACAATTCTCATGTAACCTTCAGTCCTTCCCTTCTCTCTTATCTCCTTCATATATTCATCAAAGAGATGGCGATATCTGGCGGCAATAAGATCTGAAATCTTCATATTTAACAGCTCTTCTCTGTCATAGCCGGTTATCTTCTCACCTGCTCTATTTATCTCGAAAATTCTACCCTCCATATCATGTAAATACCATATGTCATTAAGATTATCATATATCTCCCTGTATCTCAGTTCGCTTTCATTAATCTTTTTTAAATAGCTCTCCTGTGCCACCACCTTTGAAAACAGGTCTGATACTGTATGGAGAAAATTTATCTCCTCAGGTGATAAATAACTATCAATGTCTGGATTATCTATTCTTATAATGCCGCTTATAGTATCCTTTAAATGTATTGGGATTAAGATCATTGAATCAATCCCCAATGAATGTAAAATCCCTCTCAGGGGTTCTGATACGCTGTTTCTGGTATTAAAAAGGATTTTCCTTTCAATTAAGTCCTTTTCCACATTTGAAAATAACCTTTTGATGTCATCTTCCTCAAACTTAAAATTACCATTCTGGTTTCTATTCCAGTGGGCCCTGATAAACAGATTCCTATCTACCTTCCCATAACTCTTTGCCTCATACCAGAATACGGAATCTGCGCTCATTGCCCTGCCAATGATTTCAAGACCCTCCTCAGCCACCTGATTAAAATCATCAATTCCAGTAAAGGAAGATGCAATGGCAGCACCTGCCTCAAGAAATAGTTCCAGTCTTTTAAGGTGGGTCACATCACAAAAACTGATAAGTGCAGTACTTACCACCTCATCATCCATTTCAAGGGGATCAGCATTTATACGAATAAATCTCCTGTCTCCCTCAGAATCTCTTTTTAATTCATACTCCGTGGAAAAACCCTGACCTGAACTGAACAGATATCGCAAAAGCCCCTCTATCTTTAAACCATGTTCCTGCCTTTGAAATATATTATGAAAATTCCCTCCAATAATATGCTCTTTTTCCTTATTTAAAAGCATGGAAAGAGACTGATTTACGAATTTGACCCTCAGGTCTCTATCCACAATTACAATTCCTTCACCAATTGTATCAATAATTCCAGACAGAAACTCATAATTCTTTTTTAAACCATTCCATGCGTAATTCCCCTCAATCCTCTCTGATATTATTCTGCAAAATAACTTCAACCTCTCAATATCAATTATATCAAATCCCTTTGATCTGTTATTAATCACTTCAATGGCTCCCACTGCATCACCACTCACTCTAATGGGAACACATACTATTGAACGGGTAACAAAACCTGTGAGATAATCCACCCAGGGAAAGAACCGGGGATCATTCCTTGCCTCATTTGTTATTACACTTTTATTATTTGATATAACCCATCCGATTATTCCCACATCAGACTTTATGGATATTCCCTCTAAAAGGTCAGCTTTCTCGCCCAGGGCATATTTAAAAATGACATCATCAGCCCCCTCTTCCCCTGGCTCAAGTAAAGCGATTGTTCCTGCTTCAGTGTTTAAAAATTCCATGGCCTTTCTTATAAAAATTCTATAAAACCCTTCATTAAATACAACTGAGGAAAGTGCCCTACTTATCCTCCTTAAACCGGATAACTCATAAAGGTCATCCTTTCTGCCATTATAATCATCCAGTAATATTAATCCCAGTAAGGGAGATTTATTAGGATCAGGTTTAAATGATATTACCTGAAAATTATATAAATTCCCTTCCCTGGTAATAGAAATGAATCTTTCATTTATCTCCCCTTTAATAACTTCCTTAGAGGTATGGATGATCTCAGAGAAAACCTCATTAGAAAAGCACTCATCCAGTTTTTTCTTCAGATAATTTGTGGGATTGCCACCAAGCAGGTTTGAAGCAATGGCATCAATCTTCCATATCCTTAAATCCCTGTCAAAGACAATAATTCCCCTCTCAGGCCATTTTTCAGGATTCTTATTAAGTAATCCATAATCCTTTTTACGGTCCATCTAGATGTCATCCCCTTTTAAATTTTAAGATCTTTTAACTGGGCCATAATGCCCTTTTTCCTTTTCAATTTTTTAAGTTCAGGGATTAAAACATCGCAGTTTAGTTTTACCATAGCGCTATCTGCAAAGCGATCCATTATTACAACAATATAACTCGAACCTGCACTTCTAATATATACCCTCCTGTTGCTGTAAATAACATCCATCTCATTTAAAGATTTTACCATTGTAAGTAAAACTGCAAATCTTGATGGATCCGAAATAACTCCCTGCCTATCTTCTAAAAAGAGACTCTCTCCACTGGAAGAAAATAGAATTACTGCCTGGACATCGCCTATGGATAAAAGATTCTTAAATAACCCCTTCATAAATAATACTCCTCTTTCACAATTTGATGTCCGCAAGAAGCTTTATGATCTTCTCCTTCGGCACCTTAATGCCCACCTCAACCGCCACTGTTTCACCCAGAGGGATGAGAATAATATCATTACTTTTGTCCATATCCAGATAGCACAACTTAAAATCTCCTGCATCAATAGTATTACCAATCTCCTGGAGTAAAAAAACAATGTTATCCCTGGATTGATCAAAAAATGTATTAATTGAACCTGCCCTTTCTCCTATCTCTTTCTTAAATAATTCATTGATCTTATTTAAAATCTCTTCATCCTGAAGTGGTTCAATCTCCACAATTTCATCAATCTCTTCCGCCTTTTTTTCATCCTTCATCCTTACTGCATCCAGCAACACGGCCCTGAGGTCCACATTAATTTTGCAGTCCTTAATGGGACAGGAATTTTTAATTGATATATCAACCTGATCCCACTTGAATATTTCATATAAAGCAGATTCCCCCTGCTTTCCATTCGCCCTGGCATCCATCAGAACCCCATCATAGAAAAACATGATACCCTGTCTCCCTGATTCCTTATCCCTGACTCTAATGGTGCAGGTCTTCTGCTCCATCTCTATCAATTGAATAAACATTCCAGAAGAGACATCATGCAGTGTGCCCCCATCTGCCTCTTTTCTCAAGACTTCTATTATCTTTTTGGCAAGATCATCTATCAAAAATGGCTTTTCAATATATCCAATTGCTCCTCCTTTTTTTGCAAGCCTCTCCATCTCAGGTGTGCTATATGCTGTTATAATAATCACAGGGATCTCAGGGTGATTCTCCATGATATAAGATAGGAGCTCAAATCCATCCATCCTGGGCATCTTCAAATCAGTAACCACCAGAGAGACCATATCTGTCTCAAGTTTTTCAGCAGCTACAACCCCATCTTCAGCCCGAACAACTGAAAAAACATCACTATACTTTTCAAGACCCTCCTGTAGAGAAAAAAGCATTTCTTTATCATCATCCACTATCATTACCTTGTTTAACATTATAAAAACCTCCTCTAAGCTTTCTGCTAATCTCAAGAGGCCTTATCAATATCCACTATTTTTATGCCCTTTACATAGTCAACAGGACTGTAACGCGTGATGCCCTTAATCTTCTTGGATATATCATTAAGTATATGAATCTGCCTGGAAATCTTCTCAATCTTCTCATAAATGGGAGCATCTTGAGGCATAGTTGATAAAATATCATTTATCAGATTATTTATTACAGTCAGTGGTTGATTCATCCTGTGTGCCACACCTCCTGCCATCTCCATAATTCCCTCAAGTTTTTCCTGCCTCATCTCCTCTTCTCTTTTCTTTATCCTCTGAGTAACATCTCTACCCACGCATTTAATATGATGAGCTTCATTTCCCTTTTTGACAAGAAAAGCGCTCAATTCCAGATATTGCTCACCACCCTTGAGATCTTTTAAAGTAAACACCGCCTCCTGCTCACCTGAGGTGAGAATATCTCTTACAAAATCTTTAAACCTTGTTCCAGAATCAGAGATAAGATAGTATGATAATGGTTTACCTATAAGTGACGCCTTGGAAAGCCCCAAAAGTTTGGCACCTGCATTATTTATATCCAGAATCTTCCCATTTATATCCATAATAAGAATAAAATTATTAAGGTTATCAGAGATATCATCAAGGTATGCCCTCTGAACTCTTCCTTCTATATCTGTTACATCCAGTGATACCCCATCAATAAAGACCAGTATTCCATCAGCATCAAAGACTGCTTTACAGGTAATGGAACACAGAAAAACCGAACTATCTATTCTTCTGAGTTTCACAACATAATTCTTCACATACCCTTCTGAAAGAAGTTTACTTATCAGTTCCCCCCTTTCCTTTTTCACCTCATAAAAATCCTTTACCTGCCGGTCTATTACTTCAAAAGGTGTCTCAGCTCCAAGCATTTTTGCAAAAGTTGTGTTACAAAATACTAATTTCCCCTCTAATGTTGTCCTATAAACACCGACAGGCAGGTTATCGAGAATCTCCGCATACCATAGAGCCGGTTTCTGCGGAACTCTCTTTTTTACTTCAAGCATCATAATCTATAGTGTCTTGACAGGGGATTATCCTAAAAGGAAAGATATGTAAAACAGTAATTTAATGCCGAATTCCCGATGCATCCAATTCGTTTGAGTGCTTTTCAGACCATCTTCTGTATTGATCTTCCCACTGATCCCTTAAACCAATATCTTCAGCCAATAGATTTAATATATCAATAAGAGCTGTTGCCATCTCTTCCATCCCTGCACTCCCTGAATATTCTATCCTGCCCCCTGAGTATTCAAACTCTCCTGCAAAGGGATCAAGGAAGGGATACTCATCGGCCCTATCAACCAGAATCTTTCTAAGAGCAATATTGAATTCCGTCTTTATCTTTTCCCTCTGCATCATCTCCTCAAAGCTTTGCATCAATTCCTCAAGAATAGATATAAAATCAACTCCTTCTTTCACAGGTTCAACCACTTCTTCAACTGTGCTCACAGGAGGCTCTTCCACCTCTTTTCGAGGTATAATTTTAAAAACATTAAAAACTCCACCTGATTCCTTGGTCCTCCTGATCAGGTATTCCTGGGTCTTCTCAGCTCCACTTATAGGTTCTTTTCCCCGACAATAAGAATCATCTATGACCTGACCATTTGCCAGAAATATTACTCCTCCATCTTCTCCGTTTCCAATACTTACATCTATATATCCTGTTAATCCTTCTGCCTGCATCTTCTTTATCAGTCCATCAAGGTCTGTGAATTCAGTGCTAAGTCCCTGATAAATACTCTTCGAATTGGAGAGATTTGCCCAGAAATATACTTTATCAGGTGATATGGAGATTACATCAATTTTAAAATTCTGATTCTCCACTGCCTTTATAATTAAATCAATGGCCTCTTTTCCATCCACTTCTTTTTCTCTGTCCTTATAGACACCACTAAGAAGGGCATCTTTATCAAAGAAGATAATCCCCTCAACAGCGGGAGACCTGAAATAGATTCCACCTGATTCAAGTTCTCCCTGATAGTGCTCAAGTAATTTTTGGATATCAACATAATAACTGTTTAAATTTTCAATCACAGGCTTTTCTTTTGGAATAATAACCATGATTTATATTTAAACCTCTCTTTTTTAAGATTAATAATAAGGTTTATCTCCTTCTCCTCCTCAATCTTTCGATGGAAAGCCTGATGCTCTCCTGCATCCTGGAGATGGCATCAGCAAGTTCGCCAATTTCATCTCCTGATTTGATATTTATCTCTGCATCAAGGTCTCCAACACTTATACGATCGGCAATAGCAGTGAGATCTTTTATCTTGCCTGTCAGCGTATGTCCATAAATAGAAACAATAACACCTATCAGTATCAATGTTACTACCAGTATAATAATACTCATATTTCTGGTTCTTGCCTTTATCTCTTCTGCTCGTCTTTCGAGCCTCTTGAGTGGCAGGGTAAACTCATCCATATATGTGGTGGCTGCAATTATAAATCTTGTTCCCTCCACAGGAGTGCCTACCATAAATTTTTCCCTGAATGTGCCATCCTTATCCATCCATGTATAGTATCCACTGAATTCCTTTCCTCCCCTAACACCAGTGAATGCTCTCCAGAATCCGGGAAAGTTTCTTCCTAAGGGCTTTCTAAGTTTGGCCATATCAATACCAATAATCTTGGTATTGGGATGTACCCATGTTCTCCATATATTATTCTCGTCGGGAAGTTCATACAATCCGGTATAACCTGTGTTTCCCACTTTCTGCTGCGCTATCCTTTTGAATTCCTTATTATTGTTAAAATCCTGCTTTTTAAGTTCAGGATGGGCTTTAAGATAGAGACTCACCTGCGCTGCGACGCTCCTTGCCTTTTCTACAATACTTCTCTCTGCAAATTTTGTAATCAGGGTTTTACTCTCTTCAGTGAGCATTGAACTCAGACCCTCAATCTGCTTTAGATAGATATATCCTGAAGCTGCAACCAAAAAAACAGGAATAAGGAAGAACAGAAGAATCATCTTCACCCTGAGACCAAGGGCAAACTTTCTTTTGGCTGGAATTACAGGAGCCCTTCGTTCTTCTCTTGCAGGAGTCTGCTCTTCCGGGGGTGTTGGCTCCGCCGGTGGCGGGGGGGATTCAGGTGGTGGTCCTGGCTCTGGCACTACCTTTGCTTCAGGCGTGGAAGGAGGCTCCGGGGGCTTTTCTTCTGGTTTCTTTACAATTATTATATGCTCACAGGATCTACACTTTAGTCTTGCCTGTTCACCCTTTATCTTGGATGGATCTATCCTGTATCTTTTACCACACTCTTCACATATAATAATCATGACAACAACTCCTTTTTAAAATTTTCATCATATATCACCAGCCAAGAAACCTTGGATCTCTTGGCATTTTTACCTCGGCTACCCTGATATACTTTCCTCCTGAAATCTTATAAATCTTAACACTTGTGTTTGGTCTATGATCAGTATTTGTAAATGTGATGGGAGCAGAAAGATTCCCCAGGTTATAATTTCTCAAAGTCTCTAAGGCATCCTTTACTGCAGGGCCTGAAATATTATCTCCAGCCCTACGGATCCCCTCTGCCATAACCATCATAGAAACCCATCCCTTCACATAACTAACAGTATGACTCTTGGCTGAATGGTATTTTCTATGGGCCTCCATAATCGGTTTCATCCCCGAAACATTATCCCCCCACATGGCACAGGGAACCACTCCATAAGCCCTTCCATCAGCATAGGGACCTGCCTTTTCCAGTAATTTCTCATCAAATCCCCATGTATTTATAATAAACTTTGTATCAAGACCCAGCTTCCCAGCATCCCTTATTACTACTGCACATGAATTAAGCGTCCCCCCAAGCCAGACCCAGTCAGGATTGTATTGCTTTATCTTTTTGATCTGCTCTATGGCCTCTTTTGCCTTAAGTGATACTATCTGATCCGGTCCATATTCGACTCCCAGCTCTGCTGCCATTCTTTTTCCTGCTGGAATAGGTGCAACGCCATAAGGATGATTGGGATACACAAATATCATCCTGGGAGGTCGTGAGGGATGTTTATGTGATTCTTTAATATATTTTATCGCAAGCCTTATGGATGTGGAATAATCTGTTCCAATAAAGAAATTATAAGGAGTATAAAATGGATCAGTCAGTGCCGCAGAGTAAGAAGCTGACATATAAACAACACCATCTCTATTTACATTAGGTCTGAGTGCCTCAGTATCACCAGTTCCCCATCCCTGCATCAATTCTATATGATATTCATTGATATATTTTTTATAAATCTTTCTTGCTAAACCCACATCATATCTATAGTCATTTGCAATCAACTCAATCTTTTTACCATTGATTCCCCCATGATCATTAATCCATCTAACTGCATCCTTTATGCCAAGGGAGAACTCCCTTCCCACCTCAGAGGTTGGACCTGTTAGATCAAAAATGCCACCTACTCTAATACCGCTTGTTTTCTGGCACTTAAAATAGTAGAGTCCACCTGCTCCAATTATTATGACTATCGCAGCGATAACCAATAACAGAGTCATTTTTGATAATCTCATAAAAGCCCCCTTTCATATCTCCTCATTAATACATGGATCAGGTCTCCATCTCCCTTATTCTGGAGAGCATTGTCTGCTGGAAAGCAATCCGCCTCTCCTCATTTCTTATTTCACGGGCTATTAAATCAATCAATTCCGCAGCCCTGTGTCTGGGGAATCTGGAAATGGTATGCCCCATATCACTTACAACATCCTCTATGATTACATCTGCAATGGGACCCACCGCAAGGGCAAGTTGATCATGGAGATAATCAAAAAAATCACTTCCAAGCATTGATACTGCTTCATCCAGAGGTTCAATAATCTTTAGTTCCAGGAGTTTCGAAATTATTCTGGCAAGCTCTTCCATTTCAATGCCAAGTCTTTTGCTTAATTCACCAGCACTTTTTCTTCCATCCATATCAAATAATACCTTCAATGTCTTGCCATCAAGTGCCAGTTCTCCTATGTCTTCTCGAAGCACTCTTTTAAATACCATATGATAGAGTTCACTTGGCGAGATATCCATTGGATAATCTCCTTGTCTAAGGGTTAATAATATTATAAAAATTATATAATTGCAATCATCCTCTGGTCTCTCGCCAGAGCTTCAACTCAGCCCTTAATGCCTGAAACTCTGCTTTTATTAACTTCCTTATCTCTTCTAAGGCGAATGCAAAGGCCTCATGGGGTGCCATGCCTCTAAAATCAACCGGGGGCTCCTCTTCAACACGCGGTGGGGATTCAACTTCTGGTGTCTCTTCAGAGGCTTCTGCCTTTACCACCTCTTCCTTTTCAGGCAATCTGATTTTTGGTATCTCTTCTTTTCTTTCCTCTCTTCTCTGCTCAGCTATCTTTGTTTTTAATTTTTTAAATCTATCTATCTGAACAAAGAGCTCCTTTCTCTTCTGTGATTCCGTTAGATCCTTATTTAACGCGGTTCTTTCAAGACTTCTATATATAGAATTCATCAATCTTATTGCATCTGGATGCGAATTTGCCTTGTTCTTACTTATATATTTACCCACAGATTCTATAAGGTCCAGGAATAGGGATATTATTCTATCATTACTGTAACTGGCTTTTAGAATCTGCACCTCATCAATAAGGGAGGCCAAAACGCTATCGGTTATTTCCCAGTCTATGGAAAGAATAATCTCTTTTACTCTTAAAAGAGGAGAAGATTCAATCTCTTCCGGACTCTCTTCAGGAACACTTACATCATTATCTTCCCTGAAAAGAGCATCAAGGCGTTTTTCTATCTCACCGGTTATAGAAGATTTTTCATCCAATTGCCTTACCCCAGTTTAGATCCTTCTGGATATCTTGAATTGTTAATAAGATTATCTTTTTCATGGTATTAACCACATTCATACCTGTAACGGCACTTGCTTCAAAATATGGCGCTTTGAGCTTACTGTTCAACAATCGGTTAAGAAACTCAACTGGTATAAGAGGAATGCCCTGCTCTTCAAGGTCTCGCTTATTGTACTGAAAAACTATTGGAATATGATAAATGCTCTTTTTATATGTATAGAGATTCTCCTGTAAGTTTTTAAGAGATAGGATATTCTTCTCCTTTCTGACAGCAATAGAGTCTGCTACAAAAACTATTCCATCCACTCCCCTTAATACAAGCTTCCTGGTGGCATTATATTTTACCTGCCCGGGCACTGTATAGAGCTGAATCCTCACATCATATCCATGGATCTTTCCCATATCAAATGGTAAAAAATCAAAAAACAATGTCCTATCTCCATGGGTCTTGATTGTGACCATTTCTGTTTCTATTCTGGTGTTGAATCTATTATATATATACTCCAGATTAGTGGTTTTTCCACTCCTTCCAGGACCGTAATATACAATCTTTACCTGTATCTCCTTTTTCTTCAAGTTGATTAAAGCCAAATGACCATACCCCCAAAAATATTTTAATTGTCATATCCACCAATAGATCCTCTATAGCTTAAAAATTGCACTCAATTTATTTATCACCTCTGCCACCCGAAGTCTCAAAAAACCAAGGGATACATCCTGACCAAATATGGTAATCAAAAGAAAATCATCCATTACTTTGCTGAAGTGAATGCTCTCCTTTTTACCTTTATGAAAAAGCAGGGAGAATTCATCCTCTCCTATAAGTTTTGCCATTGCATTAACAGCGCCAAAATTTCCTGCTGCAAGTGCTGCAAGTGATGATAGGTCATGATGATATTCACCACTGTCAAGATCAATAAGAATATTGCCTGAAAGGTCTATAAGAACCACGCAATGAACACCAAGATCCATCAGATCTTTAATCAATATCTCTTCTATCTGATCAAGCTTCTCTTTTTCAAGAATGTATTTCAATTGAAAAATACCTCTCTAAATATCATCATTAAAATCGGCTTTTATCCATATTCTCACAAGGGTGCCCTTATCCATTGAAGTGTCAATATCAATTCTTCCACCCATCAATGTTATTAACCTGTGAGCTGTAGGCAATCCCATTCCCCTATGACCTGGTTTTGTTGAAAATAGCGGGAAAAATATTCTATTTCTATTCTCCGGTGGTATACCGGTTCCATTATCATAAATGGTCAATTTTAAATAATCTCCATCCCTTTCTGCGCCGATCCTTATCTGAGGGTTGTCAATGCCATCTAGGGCTTCAAGAGAATTATTAATCACATTTAATATTGATTTTTGAATAAGTGCTTCATCCCCAATTATATTACAATCATTAATATCACAAATCATCTGAATATTCACATCCTGTCTATCTCTTAATATCTCATAAATATACGCACTCAAATTCTCCCAGAAACTCTGAAACTGAATAATCCGATGATCTGTCAAATGATATTTTGAGTATTCTTTAAGGGCATCAAGCAGGGGACCGTATTCCGAAACGATCCTTTTTGCTCTTTTAATATATTCAAGCCTTTTATGATTATCGAAGAACTCGTATCCATCTTCCAGAACATCAAGTGTAATCCTTAAAGAATTCAGAAAATTCCCTATTTCATGCCTTAAATGGGATAGAACATGATCCAGAATCTCCACGAACTCTTTATCATTCATCTACATTCTTAATTAACTAAATATATTGATAATATTTTTTACACTTTATATATAGATTTTTTTTAAATAAATCAAGTTAAATTTGAATCCATGGATAT
>JALVMZ010000138.1 GCA_027032655.1 Desulfobacteraceae bacterium | reverse complement strand
TTCAAAAGGTTGTGATATTGTGCTTACTGATCTTGTCATGCCCGGCATGGATGGAATGCAGGTGCTGGACCATGTGGTAAATAATCATCCTGATACCAAGTGTATAATACTGACAGGATATGGAACGATAAAAAACTCTGTAGAAGCAATAAAGAAGGGTGCCTTTGATTATATAACAAAACCCATATCTGCCAGTGAAATCCTGGTGGTTGTGGAAAAGGCAATTAAATTTAGCAGTCTTGAAAGAGAGAATCTGAGGCTGAAACAGGAATTAAAGCGCCAGTATGATTTTTCAAACATAATTGGGACCAGCAGGGCAATAAGGAGGATATTTGATATTATCACCAAGGTTGCAGATACAGATGGAACGGTTTTGATTAGTGGGGAGAGTGGAACGGGCAAAGAGTTAATTGCCAGAGCAATACATTATAACAGCAGTAGGGCTGGAAAACCTATGGTGGTCGTAAACTGTGGTGCTATTCCAGAAGAATTGCTGGAAAGTGAGCTGTTTGGTCATGAAAAGGGGGCATTCACCGGTGCACATAAGACGAGGATTGGAAGGTTTGAAATGGCAAATGGAGGAACATTTTTTCTTGATGAAATAGGTGAAATGTCACCTTCACTGCAGGTAAAACTACTGAGGGTGCTTCAGGATCAGTGTTTTGAACGGGTGGGAGGGACCAGGACCATACATGTGGATGTCAGGATAATTGCGGCAACAAATAAAAACTTAACAGAAGCAGTGAACAAAGGAAAATTCAGGGAAGACCTTTATTATCGGCTTAATGTTATCCCTATTAAAGTGCCACCCCTGAGACAAAGGAGATCCGATATCCCCCTTCTTGTGGATCACTTTTTAAAAAAGTTCCAGAAAAATAAGAGAAAAAAGATAAAGGGTTTTTCTTCAGAAGCTATGGATGCCATTATCTCTTATTCGTGGCCTGGAAATGTAAGGGAACTGGAGAATGTGGTTAAGAGGTTAACTATCCTATGCGAAAATGAAGTGGTTCAGCTCCAGGACCTTCCTGAGCATATATATGATAGAAATGAGGCACAATCATCTCTGGAGATAATAAGGGATAAAAAGAGTATTGATCTGAGTGAAGCAGTCAAGGATTATGAGAAAAGACTGATCCTTGAAGCCCTGGAGAAAAGCAACTGGGTCAAGTCAAAGGCAGCAAGATTGCTGAATATTAACAGGACGACCTTAGTGGAAAAAATGAAAAGACAGAAATTAGATAAGGTGGCAATGGATTGAGATTTTCAATTATAGTCAAAATTTTGACACATCAGATCCATCAATTTTTTGTTATTTAGTCTATATTTCCACCCTATATATAGTATTCAGATAAAATAACAACCCTATATTTTGTATTTAATCCATTGGCATATAAATTGCTCCATACATTAATGGAGTAAGAAAAATATGTTTATTCAATTGAAAAGAATCCTGTTAGTGTTTTCCGCTTTATTGGTTTTATCAGTATGTCTTTACTGTCCTGTTCATGCAGGTGAGCACAAGAAGGTTAGTAATAAGATTCTTTCATTAAACATAACGAGGGATCAAATTAGCAATGAGGTAGTTAAAATAAATCTGAAAAGAGATTTTTCAGGATATGCGGAACGAATCTTTTATAAGCCATATAGATTGGTGATTGATATATTCTCTAAAACATATCCTTTTAAGACACTGTATATGAAATTTAAAAAGGGTCTGTTAAGGGATTTAAGGGCAGGATATCATCCCGATAAGATAAGAGTAGTTATGGTCCTGAGAGGATTTCAAGAGATAAGGTATGGGATAGAAAGAGATGGCAGAGAAATTAAGGTCTTATTCAGTAATAAAGGAGTTATTTCAGATTTTAAAGCCAGAGAATCAGGTCCTTTTAATTTAAATAAAAATAAAAGAGGGTCTTCAGAGGGGAATTTTAAAAAGGAACAGAAAAAAGATAAGGAAAATAATTCAAATAACGATGCATCCGGAGATGATATTAATGAACAGAGCAATAAGAATAAAATGCTCTTTATTGATGATATTATTAATTTGAAGGAATTTAAAATAGGTGATGAAGGTGAGCTTCTAAAATCTGCTATTTCTTCATATAAAAGTGGTGATTTCAATGAAGCACTCAGCAAATTATATCAATTAATAAGACTCTACCCGAAAGGAGAATATTATGACGAAGCATTTTTTCTTATAGCCAGATTATATGACAAGCTGTATCCGGGCAACGATTTATTAAGTCTTAAAAAGGCAACGACTTATTACCAGGAAGCAATGATGAGATTCCCTGACTCTCCTTTTATCAGTGATGCCTTATTAAGACTTGCCATTCGCTACTATCAGGCTGGAAACAAGGCAGAAGCACTTGCCTACATTAATATGATTCTTAAAAGAACTGACAGGACAGAGATATATTACAGGGCTTTGATTGTTAAAGCCAAGATACTTATTATGAAGAAGAGAAATGAAGATGCTGTCAGAATATTAAAAAAGATAGTATCCGAGGTAGGTGCAGATTCTTTTGAAGGAATTCAATCCAGAATACAACTCGCACAGTTATATTATAATATGAATAACTTCAGAGCCTCTCTTAATATAATAAAGGAGATTGAATCCCTCAGTAATAAAATGATCTTTAAATATCCTGAACTATCTCTCTATCGTGCCTATAATTATTATCAATTAGGTGATATGAAAAAAGCAAGAAAGTGGTTTTTTCACTATTACAATATCAAACCTGAAGATCCTAATAACCATCTTATTCTTACTCAGATTGGTGATACCTATAAAGATCAGGGGATGATATTGGATGCAATTAAAATTTACCAAAGGGTAATAGATACATATCCTGATAAAGAGGGATATTTTATAAGTCTTATAAGAATAGCAGAAGTTCAGGAAGATGGCAAATGGTCCAATAATATCAGAATAAAAGGTTTCTTATCCAATCCCGGTAAGATTTACAGGAGTGTCATAAAGAAATTGATGGAATCAAAGAAGAAAAATCCGCTTGTTCAATTAGCACTTCTTAAACTGGCAATTATATATCAGAAAGAACTTCATTATGAGGAAAGTTTAAAAACATTGAAAACATTACTTGATAACTTTCCAAAGACATCACTTCGTATAGAGGCACAGGAAACATTGAAAAAGACACTCAGTAATCTTTTGAAGAAGGGTTTATCAAAAGGGCAATATCAGGAGATTGTGAATATATATGAAAAAGAAAAGAGACTATTTTTGATGCTGGAATCTCCTGATCTGCTTTTAATGGTGGCAAGGGCATATATTTCTCTGGGGGGTGAGGATAGGGCAGTGTCTGTTTATAAAAGGGCATTATTTCTTATGCCCGAAGATAAAAGACCGCCGGATCTCTTATTTTTCATGGGAAAGGATGCCATTAAAAGGGATAGGATAGATGAGGCTAAGAAGTGGTTTAATGCTCTCATAAAAATTTATCCATTAAATATTTATTCTATAAAGGCATATAGAAATATGGGAGAAATATTTTTTAAGAAAAAGAGATATAAAAAGGCTAAGGAGATGTTCTTAAAGGCATTAAATGGTGTTAAGGATAAGTGTCAGAAAATCGATTTGATATTCAAAATGGCAAAATGCTCTCTTAAGATGAATAATAAGGATATTGCATTTAAATTACTTAAACAGATAGAAGGAATAGATTGTGAAAAATATAATGGATCATCAGATTTTTATCTGGAAAAGGCCAATATGTTTTTTGATACAGGACAAATAAAAGATGCAATACCATCATATTTAAAAGCCATATCCTTAGAGGAAGATAAATCTATCAGGGCAGTGTTAAGATATAAGGTATCCAGATGCTATGAACTACTAAGACAGGAAGAGCAGGCAATAGGGCTCCTGAAAATAGTTGCTATGACGGATGACCCTTTCTGGTCAATGATTGCAAGAGAGAAACTTATTGAAAAAGGGGTGAATATAGAATCTTTGAATAATAGATAGTTGGGAAGGGAAGAAATGGGCATAAGAAGGATCCTAATCATTGAAAATAAAAATAATGGCAATTCTGCTATGCATAAATTTTTATCCTCTTCCGGTCATTATGTTAAAAAGGTATCCAGAGGAATCAGCGGGATAAATGAGATATCAACAGGCAGGTATGATTTAGTATTTTCCGATTTTAATCTACCTGATATGGATTATTTGGATTTTCTTCAAAGGATTAAAATAAGTAGCTCTATACCTGTGATCTTCATGTCAGAGCAGGTGGAAGTAAAAGATGTTGTTAATGCAATAAAGCATGGTGCTTATGATTTTTTTATAAAGCCCATTGATCCTGAAATAATTAATGTCATTATTAAAAATACAACCAAGATTAAACAGGATAATTCAAATTATCATCAAGATGGTTTGCCGATAATTACAAAAAATCGGGTAATAGAAAGGATATTATACCAGGCAAAGGAAATAGCAGATAGTAGAGCAACTGTTCTAATTCAGGGGGAGTCAGGGACCGGTAAAGAACTATTAGCAAGGTTTATACATAATAATAGCAATAGAAGGGATAAGCCATTTATTGCAATTAACTGTGCAGCACTCCCTGAAGGACTTCTTGAAAGTGAACTATTCGGCCATGAAAAGGGTTCTTTTACCGGGGCATTAAAAACAAAAAAGGGCCGATTTGAGCTTGCAGATAAAGGAACTCTACTTCTTGATGAGATCAGTGAGATGGATTATTCCCTTCAATCGAAGCTATTAAGAGTGATACAGGAAAAGGAGATAGAAAGAGTTGGTGGGACTTCTCCCATCAAAGTGGATGTCAGGATTATTGCAACAACAAACAGAAATCTCAAAAAGGAGATAGAAAAGGGTAACTTCAGAGAAGACCTTTATTATCGTCTCAATGTTATTCCATTTTATCTGCCACCATTAAGGGAGAGAGTGGAAGATATCCCACTACTGGTGGATTATTTTATAAAAAAGTATAACATCCTTGACAATAGAGATGTCAAAGGATTGACAGATGAAGCCCTGAATCTATTGATGAGTATGAAATGGAAGGGAAATATAAGAGAACTTGAAAATATAATTGAAAGGGCGGTTCTAATGTGTGATGGAAAAACAATTAAGGCTGGTGACCTGTTGATAGATGAACAAAATGATACAAAGACAGAGGAAGCAACCATATTTAATCTAAATACATTATCTCTAAAAGAGATAGAGAAGAGGGCAATTTTTCATGCGCTTGACAGGACCAATGGTAACAGGACCCATGCTGCTGAAATTCTTGGCATCAGTGTAAGAACTCTTAGAAATAAGCTTAATGAGTATAAGAGAAAGATGGAAATGGAACCATACTAAGACAAATCTTAATCGGCACATAAATTGCATTCTTTAAAATTGAGGTATGAAATAGAGGTGAAAATTATGGATGGTTTATTTTCAAGACAGAGGATATACAGAATAATTGAGAATGCCCTTAATATTTATGAAAAAAGACATTATTTATTGACCTCCAATATCAGTAATATTGATACACCAGGATATAGGAGTAAGGATATAGATTTTAAAAAGACCTTTCAAAGTATTCTGGAAAATAACTCTGGAGATACTCTAAGAACAACATCCTCTAAACACTTCAGTGGACAGGACACAGCATCACTTGTAATCAGGGAGAGTGATAAATGGAATGGAATAAATTATGTGGATATTGATGAGGAGATGATAAAGCTAACAGAGAATAATCTTCTTTATAGAAGCACTATTGAGGTGTTTTTAAGGAAACTTGCCATGTTAAAAGATGTTTTAAGAGAAGGGGGAAGGTAATATGAATTTTTTACTTTCAATTGAATTAAGTGCATCAGGTTTAAATGTTCAAAAAAAGAGAATGGAAATTATAGCAGAGAATCTGGCAAATATTGAAACCACAAAGACAGAGAGTGGTTTACCATACAGGAGAAAATTAATTGTCGTAACTCCTAAGGATATGGGGGATGATTTTCAGGATATTTTAGACATGAAAATAAAAGGAGTAAAGGTAGAAAACATTGTAGAAGATAGAACACCTTTCAAGAGGGTATACAATCCAGGTCATCCTGATGCGGATAAAGATGGATATGTATATAAACCTAATGTGGATTTAATTGTTGAGAATACTAATATGCTTATGGCCAGAAGAGCATTTGAAGCAAATATTGGAGCAATTAAGGTTACAAGGCAGATGATTCTCAAAGCGCTTGAGATAGGGAGATAAGTCATGAATGGATTAAAGGTTGGTAATAATAATTATTAT
>JALVMZ010000137.1:921-1989 GCA_027032655.1 Desulfobacteraceae bacterium | reverse complement strand
GTCTTCATAAAGTCAGAGCATCGTATAACATACGAGAATGGGTTTTATTTTCCCTTCCCTATTCCCTTAAATTTCTGGTAAATTACGCTTCGCAGAATATAGGAGTTATACTCCTGGGGAACATGAAAACAGTTTCCGATGCCGGCATATTCAGAATAGCCAATTTCCTGGTAATGGCAATTTATGGACTCAGCACATCCTTTTCGGGTGTGGTACTGCCCAGATTATCCAGAGCCATATCGGAGGACAAATCCCATGTGGAGAGTATCATAAACAGGGCTTCTTTCCAGAATTTCGCCATCACATCTGCATTGATTTTGATTGCAGCAGTTGCTGCAAAACCCTTTTTAATGATTCTCGGTGAAGAATATACTTCGAGCTATAAAGTAATACTCATCCTCTCCTTCATGCTCCTTTTCGAATCGTGGTCCTTTCCATGGCAGGACATGCTGGTTGCTTCCCGCAGAACCGACTGGATTCTCATATCCCATATATTCGCTTCCATCAGTTCGATTATTTCCAGTTTCTTTCTAATCAGATACATGGGTATTTCAGGAGCAGCAGCTGGAATTGTAGTGGAATCAATAGTAGCGTTTGCCTTCAGGCTGTACTGGATGAGAAAACTGGGAATAAAGATGAAAGTTATGCTGGACAGCCGAATAATCATGATATTTCTCTTAATCTCGTCGATTATGTTTCTACTACTTACTTTGTCTTAGAAGCAATTCTGTTCAGGAGAGCACGCCATCCATGTAGTTGCACAGGGTCAACGAGCTCCAGAGCTTCCCCGGGCATACTGGCATTGAAAACTCTGAGGTAATATTCAATCTCTCTTACGCGGGAAGGTAAATGGAGTGAATGCTTTTTCAGAGGAGGGATGTAAAAATCTCCTTCTTTCCAGATCCAGTTATGGAATCTGACAGAATTTGCCCTCTTCCTGCGAAAAGTATTGAAAATACTTCCCATTATTTCGAAGGACATGAGCGATAATCTCAGCAGTTCGCGTAGCCTGCCTGTATTTTTTTCGAACCATTTCCTTCGCAGTAGAGATACTTCCTGGAAGTATCC
>JALVMZ010000137.1:0-911 GCA_027032655.1 Desulfobacteraceae bacterium | reverse complement strand
CTGTACCTGATAGAGTGAATATGCAGGAGCAGCCCCCTTGCTCTCAAAGTTCCCATATAGAATGTCCTGTAGATACCTGCTATGCGCTTTACACCGTAGTTAACGACAAGCTTCTTCTTCGCATCCGCAGGAACCCCGGGAACACTCAGATCCCTTCCCCACACATGCCTGAATCGACTTGTATCCATGAATTCACCTGCATGTTGAAAATCATCTACTGTAAGCAGTACGGGGGTATGGGATAGAATCCATCTCGTATCCGGACTCAAAATATCGAAGGGAAATCGGATATCCTTACGGGGAATAACTATGACCACGTCCAGGTCCGAAATCCCGGGGTTGCTTATTTCCCCGTAAGTATAGACTGAAATAGCTCCAATCTTCCTCGAAATTTCTATTACTTCGTCCAGCGCTCTGTGATAATCCTCTACAGATAGAGGTCTCGTATCATCTATCAGCAAACCGTAAGGCGTCCTGAGCGAATCCATTTGCCTCCTCCCAGAAATCATCAGGTATCATTCCCCTTATCTGTTCAGGTATCCTGAACATGATTCTCGCAAGGTGATTATTTATTCTCCATGGATTTGGAGTTAAGGTTACAGCTGTTGAGAATAACAGACTTCTGGGTCTTATCCACTTCTTCCTTATATCTGATGCGATTTCTATAACATGCCAGTGGTCCGAAATCTCCCATACCCTATAAATCGCTTCCGGCTTGGTAAGATATACCCCCTTTGCTCTGAAGGATAGGGTGGGTATCAGGAATAACCAGCTCATAAAGCTCTTCAGGTCGTAAAGGTTATTTGGAGGAGAATCAGATAATCTTTTCACAGAATTCACAAGCCTTACCAGAACATCTCTTCCATCGCTCCATCCGCCCATTTCCAAAATAGACCTCCCCCTCAACACCA
>JALVMZ010000136.1 GCA_027032655.1 Desulfobacteraceae bacterium | reverse complement strand
TAACAAGTAGATAGATAACCCCTGCACTCTTAACCAGTGGATATATGATAAAGAAAGTTGTTGGAAGATGGAGAAAATAGGATGGAAAGGTATTAAGGAGGACAGAGATGGTGAGCTCCCTATCATTTACTTTACCATCCCTGTAAAATCCTGACAGCATGGAAAGAGAGGATGTGCCTGACAGAAATGCGCTGGTAAATGCAGTCCCCATCTGATTTGTAAGATGCCCCCATTTCATAAATGGCCTTGCCATAATATTCAATACCTTTGTCCATCCCATGGCCTCTATAATCTGGCCTGCCATCAGGCCTATGGATATAAATATTGACAGCCTTATAAGTGGCTTTACAATTTTTCGCCACAGGAAGTTCAGATTTACTGATGTTTCAGCATCTGACAATACCACATACAGGATCATAAACAGAATGGCTCCGGATAAGAGCAGTATTCCTGTATATCTGTCTTTTGTGTTTACCCTATTCAGTATGCTCATCCCTTTTCCTTATGATCAGTGTGGAAAGATATGGGGGCTCTTCCCCATTGTATCCCATGGCAGGATATACCACCTTCTCTCCTTCAAGCCCGCACCTCATAATCAGAACAGAGCTATGCTGAAGATTTAATTCCTTCAATGCACTCCATATCTCTTTATAATGCTTATAAACCTTTAACATAACCACGGTATCTGTCCTGCCCATTAGCTCCTTTAACTTCCCTGCACCCATTGCAGCAGATATGACTGAAAAAGAGCCCTCAGCCTCTGCCAGAACTGTCTTTGAAAGTGCTGCGGCTGCCTGGTAGGAGCTTATGCCTGGTATAATATCTATCTCCAGCCCGGGCGCAAGCTTCATAATATAACGCATTATATATCCAAAGGTGCTGTAAACCATGGGATCTCCCAGGGTGACAAATGCAGCATCCTGACCCTCACTAAGAGTGCTGTAGATTCTTCTTGCATTTCGCTTCCAGGCATCTGTTAACTCCTCTTTCTTCCTTGTCATGGGAAAATCAAGTCTCACTATGGGTATATCCTTGTTTACATGATGAGATATTATCTCCTTTGCAAGGGAATAGGAATTCTTGGGTGAATGTGCTGCATAAATCACAGAGACACTGTTCAAGACCTTTACTGCCTTGACGGAGATTAAATCCGGTTCTCCTGGTCCCACACCCACACCGTAAAATTTACCCATCTTCTTCATGATACATTTCCTTCCTTAAAGAGTTCACCTCTTAATCTTAAAAATTTCTGGATACAGGTATTCAGAAATGCGTTTCATTCCCTTTATGAGATTCATGGTTGGCCTGGATACAATCTCCTCCTCTATCAGATACACCTTTCTATCCTTTATTGCCTTTATAATTTGAAAACCTGGCTCATTGAGAATCATATCTATGGTTACATGATTCATTGGGCCGAGCTGTGCAAGGTAAACATCAATCTGAGATGCCCTGGCAAGAATTCTTTCCTTTCCATACTCTGCAATATTTGTGTTCCTTACTGTAATTGCATCCTTAGCAATATTTATCCCCCCTGCTGATTCAAGGCAGAACATGGCAATGGACTCTGGTGAAAATGTCTTCATCTTACTGTGGATGGATTCAAAAAACACCCTTTTTCTTTTTTTCCCTGGTATGCGGGACGACTGATTCAATACTGCCTTAAGGCCATCCTTAAATCTTATCACCATTGATTGTGCCTGTTTTTTCCTGCCAGTTAACACTCCAAGGGCTATCCAGTATCTGAACATCTCATCAATGCTGCGCGGCTGAAATGATGCAACCATGACACCAGAGCTCTCAAGTGCCCTTATAAGTCTTCCATATCCCCTGTCTATCATTGGTCTTATAAGCACAAGATCAGGTTTGACGGACAGGAATCTTTCAACCCCGTCATGATAGCTGAATACCCTCTTTCCCTTAACCCAGGGTATTCTCCTATCAGCCCTTGAAATCCCCACTATCTCATCCCTCAGGCCCAGGGAGATGAGGTTTACTGTATGTGCCCCGTAAAGGGATATAATCCTCTTATAGGGATGCTCAACATGTATCTTTCTCCCGGCATTATCCCGCACCACGGGTATATCTTTTGATAAAACCCATGAGGGAAACATCAAAAATATAAACAATAGAGCTATCCCTATGTATTTAGTTGATTTCATGGCCTTGAATGAAACACCACCATATTTCTTCCCTCTATGGGGTCCTTGATGACCTCACATCTCACACCAAAGGTCTTCATTATGTTCTCAGGGACAAGGACACTTTCTGTCTCACCTTCCGCAATCACTTTCCCTTTATTTAAAAAGGCAATTCTATCACAGTATGTGCCAGCAAGGTTCAGGTCATGAAAACTTGCAATCACAGTGATACCCCTTTCCAGCACATCTCTTTTTATCCTTTCAAGACATAGCAGGGTATAATAAATGTCCATATTTGATGTGGCCTCATCCAGAAGAATCAGAGGCGTCTGCTGGGCCAGTGCCCTTGCAAATATTACCCTCTGCTTTTCCCCCCCGCTTAACCTTGTTATAAGTCTATTCCTCAAATGGCCAAGTTCAAGGGCATCCAAAACATTATTCACAATATCCCTGTCAGACTGAGACGGTGTGGAGAATATCCCCATATATGGGTGTCGCCCCATCATCACCACCTCTTCCACTGTGAATGAAAAATTAATCCCCGGCTCCTGTGGCACATAGGATATCTCCCTTGATAGTGTTCTCCTTGGATATCTCCATACCTTTTTGCCTTTATAACTGATAAGACCCTTTTTGGGTCTTCTTACACCAACAATTAAGTCAAGAAGTGTGGTCTTTCCACAGCCATTGGGGCCCACGATCCCGTAAAAAACCCCCAGGGGAACCTCAAGGGATATGCCATTCAGCACACTACTGTTTCCATAAGAGAATTTCAGGTCATCAATCCTTAAGATACCATTATTACTTTTAATCTTTTGTCTGAAACTCATATCGTTTTTTAAAAATGTAACAGAATATGGGCCCCCCGATCAGGGCGGTTAAAACTCCTATGGGAACTTCGCTTGGAAGCACAGCCCTTGTAACAGTATCAGCCACAAGAAGAAGTATTGCACCTGCAAATGCCGATGCAGGTATCAGTATCCTGTTATCAGCCCCTGTAAAGAATCTCAACAGGTGAGGTATAATAAGCCCCACAAAACCTATTATACCTGATACAGAAACACAGATTGCGGTAATCATTGATGCTGTTACAAGAAGTATTATTCTCACCATATTTGCATGCACCCCCAGGGATATGGCAGAACGCCTCCCCAGGGACAGGATATTTAAATCACCAGCATAGAAAAGACATATAATCCCCCCACTTAAGACAACACACAGGGTCAGGAGCACATCTGTCCAGGTCCTTGATGCAAAGCTCCCCATTAGCCAGAATATTATGACAGAAACATGCTCATCTGCCATATACTTTAAAAAGCTTATCCCTGCACTGAGAATTGCTGATACAATGATTCCAGAAAGTATCAGGGTATTTGATGAAAGATCCCTTTCATCCCTTTTAATTGAAAGAAATATTACTGCAATCAGTGTCCCAACTGCCCCCATAAATGCAAAAAGAGAAACCGAATAATTTCCCACAAATGTTATATTAAAAAGAATGGCAATGGATGCACCAAATGCAGCCCCCGCAGATATACCCAGGGTATAAGGATCGGCCAGTGGATTAAGGAGTATCCCCTGAAATATCACACCTGATATGGAAAGCCCCGCACCAACAATGGCACTTGTAATTATCCTTGGCAGCCTTACATCATAAATCACATGAAGTATGACCTTATCCATGCCATTGATGTGTTCTCCACCTGGTAAAAACCGAAATATTAATACCCTTATCACATCCCATAAAGATACCTTGATATATCCCATTGATGCTGAAATGAGAAAAGAGACTAAAAGCCCCCCTGTGAGCATCAGAATTATTATGGCACCCTTTTTCTTAAAGTATGAGATTATTTCCACCTTCATGTGCTCATAACTCTATATCATTGTCTTTTGCCGCATCCTTTATATGCTTTATGATTATCCTAACAATGCCAGGCTCTTCTCCCAGTCCCTTTATGTCAGTTATGACACTGATTCCCCTTGACTCTAACACACTCTTCCAAGATTCTTTATCATCTCCTGCCATATCATTCCTTGCATGATCCCCTGCAACAATCATAAATGGCTTTAATAATGCCTTTTTAATATTCATATGAACGAGACCCCTTATAACATCTTCAAGGGAAGGGAAGCCCTCTACAGTTCCCACAAAAACAGGAACTTTGGGATATCTTTTTCTCATCTCCTTTTGAAATTCAATGTATGCACCCGTCGAAAAATACTCATTTCCATGTCCCATATATACGAGTGCGGATCTCATCTTCTTAGCTTTCATGACATCACCTTTGAGGGCCTCTACCACTGCTGAAATATCTTCATGGTAATCATGTTCTGTCCCCCATTTCCCAAGTAGGGGCCTTCCAATGGCAATCCTTTTAAATGGCCTGTATCTCTTTTTTATGGTCATAATGGAATTAAGGGCCGCCACATAGGAGCAGAGGTCCATGTATTCCTCTCCTGCATATATATGGGTTGGCTGAACTATGATGGTCTTATAGCCCCTGTCCTGAAGAAGTGAGATAGTGGCAAGGGGACCCTTAATATTCAGTATCTCATTGGGGATATTGGGATATCTACTCAGGAATTCCCTGTCCTTCCTTCTCTTCTGCCATATATTTCTGATGATATTTGATGTAAATGCCAGCTTCACTTCTGTTTCAGGGAATTCCTTTTTTACCTGATGGTATATAGCGGTTATTGCCTTTAGTGCCTCAGGATAAGTGGTTCCAAAGTTTGCAATCACAATGGCCTTTTTATCTCCCTCTTTTGCAGAGACCATTGAAGAGGTGGCCACCCCGAATACCAGAAAAAGCATAATCAAGATGAAAAGATGTCTTCTCATACCACAAGCCTCCTATTTGTGTAGTCTCCGGGGTCAAAATAAAAACCCCGGATCAGTAATTTTGATCCGGGGATATCCCTTTTTTATCCACCAAATCTTGTAGGCTTCACCCTGTCCGCGTGGGATCTGCCCTGATGTTCAGGCAGGTCTTCTGACTCGTGGATCATCCTACTTGTTACGCCTTCCCACCCTGCACCAAACTCTCGATTATGACCTGGTTATAGCTCTTTAGTTTTGTATAAAAAAATCCTGTGAGCTATTTAGCGAACTTTCTAAAAGTTTGGTGCACGGCAGTGGCCCTATGTGACTTTCGTCCCCACTTACAGCCGCGGGCCGGTCCCGGCCTCCCACCGGGTTCCCTATTAAGCCGTATGGCACCTGAACATAGTTCATAATTATTATTTAAAAAAGACCCGCAATCTGTCAATTTATTTTTATTTTGAAATTTTCTTAAATTTAATTATATATTTAAAAATTATAAATAATATGGAAATATTCTAAATGGATACAGAGCTTTCAAAAATTCTATCAGAAAGGGACAACCTCCTCAGAATCATAGACAACCTCCTTGAAGGGATAATTGCCCATGATAAAAACCGAAGAATCCTCTACTTTAACCGGACAGCAGAGGAGATAACCGGCTACAAAAAGGAGGAAGTCATAGGAAAGGACTGTCATGAGGTATTTGGAGAGCCATTTTGTGGAGCAAGGTGCTCTTTCAAGGATGGATATCCTGAAGAAAAATGGGTAGACAAGGAATACCCCCTTACAATAATTACAAAACAGGGCGAGACCAAACGCCTTGAAATGAGATTAACAGGAATGAGGGATTCAGATGGCTCTTTCATTGGTGTGCTTGCCTCCTTCAGGGACATCACTGATCTTACAGCACTTAAGATAAAAACAGGAGAGGTGCAGGGATTCTGTGGAATCATAGGCAGAGATTCAAAGATGCTGGAGATATATAGGCAGATAAGGGATGTGGCCGGGAATGATTATCCAGTGCACATCAGCGGTGAGACAGGCACCGGCAAAGAGCTGGTGGCAATGGCCATACATAAAGAGAGCAGGCGGGGGGGAGGCCCCTTTGTGCCTGTAAACTGTGGTGCACTCCCTGAGGGAATACTTGAAAGTGAGCTTTTTGGTCATGTAAAGGGGGCCTTTTCAGGGGCAATCAGGGACAAGAAGGGACGGTTTGAACTTGCAAATGGTGGAACCCTGTTCTTGGATGAGGTGGCAGAGCTTCCAAAACATGTGCAGGTAAAACTTTTAAGGGTGCTTCAGGACGGCTCATTTGAAAGGGTTGGTGGTG
>JALVMZ010000135.1 GCA_027032655.1 Desulfobacteraceae bacterium | reverse complement strand
AAAAATCTCAATACTGCTTATTTCATCCTTTGGAGCAAAAAATGATGCTCCCCTTTTTATTGACTTTTTAAGATCTTCCCTGGTCAGAGCATGGGCTGTTAACATTAATGCAGGGATGCCCTTTTTGTTAGCTATCTCAAGGAGGTCATATCCCTTGACGCCCATTATATCCAGAATGGCTATATCGTAGTAATTTTTATTCAAAAGTTCTTTTGCCTGTTCAAAACTATTTGCTGTGGTAACTTCACAGATATCGAGCATTTCAGATAGGGTTTCAAGGATGTCTTCCTCATCATCTACAATTAATATCCTTTTGCCTTTAAGTAATTTTTTTGGATCCATAGTAATCTCTCCTTCATACTGTTTTTTTTGTTCTTGTATAATTAAATCATTTGTTCCTTATATTCTGTTCTATAAAGTTCTGCAAGTGTTAAGAATATTGTTATAATAAGTGGTCCATATATAATTCCCAAAATGCCGAATAGCTTTATTCCTCCAAGCACACCCAGGAAAACTAAAACAGGATTCATCTTCATCCCTTTACCAATAAGTCTTGGTTTGATTATATACTCCATTATGGAACTATAAAATATATTATATATAAAAAAGACAACGGCAAGTTTTGTCTTAGATTGAAGCACCAATATAATAGTTGCAGGGATAAAGACAATAGATGCTCCCACCACAGGCAGAAAGGCAAGAAAACCTATAAGTGTTCCCCATAAGATGGGAGCTCCGAGTCCGAAAATAAAGAATCCCAGTCCTCCGAGTATCCCCTGAATAGCTCCTGATAGGCCATTGCCTATAATTATTGCCCTTCCCATTTCACGAAATTTTGTGACTATTAACTCCTGCTGATCCGTGGGAAATGGCAGAAGTTCTGATATGTAGTATTTAAGTCTGACTCCATCTTTGAATATGTAATAAATCAGTAGAAGCATTATAAATAGATGAATAAGAAAGCTGAGTATATTTGTTGCCATGGATCTTATCTGTTTTGAAAGAAATAATCCTATATTTTTGCCAAGTGATCCAGCAATATTATGTAGGGTATCGGGACCGATATCAATATTAGCCATGGATGCCAGTCTTTTTATGCGTATGGCGAGAGGTGAATTACTCTGGAGCCCCTGCTGGATTTTTGCAATGGATACACTATCTTTTGTTTTTTTGTAAAATTCAAATGCCTCATTGGAGAGTGTGACAACAAATCCACCAACAGGCACTATTAAAATTATAGCTATTAAGGTTGTTCCTATAAATGATGATATATTTTCATTGTTTTTTAATATCCTTTTTATAACATTATATACAGGATAAAAGACACTTGATATTAAAAGAGCCAGGATAATTGCTGAAATGTATGTCCAGAAGAGCCTGATAAGTAATATGGTCGCCAGTAAAAGAGAAACCAGAAATACCTTTGATATAAATCTCTTATCCATTGTCCTTTATATTGAGAGTTTTGCAAAAATGATTCATATTCCCAGTTTGTCATCCTGAGGGTGTCTGAAAGACACCCGAAGGATCTCTGAGATGCTCCGGGCCTTCGCCCCTCAGCATGACAGATAAGGTAATTCCAGATATATGTTAAAAAAAGATATCATTTAATTGAGTTTTGCAAAGCTCTCTATATTAAATAAATTTTAAAAGGTAATTATACTATAAATATTTAATCATATTTTAAAGATAGGAGTTAGTCAAAGCTTTTTATCTTCTCTTAGAATCCCTTTTATCTCTAAATACCTGATAAAGCTTTTCCTGTCATATAATACAGTATAAATGAGTATAAGGAATTGGATACCACAGAGAAATGATTCAACACGGAAGAATTCATCAGAACTCCTTGTAAGTATTAATAAAGGGACCAGGGCAATTGATATTATAAGAAGTGCATAACGAAAGATTGTCGGTTCTTTATTTAAAGATGATCTTGCAATATTGATTATTTTAAGGACACAGAAAACGAGGATAATATCAGCAATGGTCCAGATTAATCCCTGTATCTTTGTGGACAGGATATAGATTTCATAACTGAAGTTCTGGTTGATATAGATGAGAACCTTCTCCACTATGAAACCTCATTCAAGGATCTAAAAAATATAAAACTACGAATACATATAATGGCAATAGCCCATTCAAACAGTATCCAGAATATACCGCATATTCTTATATAAAATCTGGAAACCGTGAATATATCTCCCACATTAATAAGTCCTTTTTGGGCCAGTGAGATAAGAGATAAATGATATAGGATAAATAGGCCTGACATGAGAGTTGTAATAACAATGATGGGATTAAAAATATTTTTCCACTTTCCACCTTTTTTGTATGGTTTCGATAAGTTAGAATCTTTCTCTTTCAATTTATTCAGGCTTTCTATTCTTTTTAATGTTCTGAATCCATAGACCATTATCGCTCCTTCCATGATTACCCATAAGGTGCAAAAAAGATTCCAGAGTATCCATCTGTATAGATGAAGACTTATCTTATTATTAAAGTCGAAAACATGACCAGCAGACCATTCCCCGAAGAATAGCAGAAGACCCAGGATAAAAAAGATCATTATAAATAGATTTTTCACCTGCCGGGCATTTTTTGATTTGTGGTGAAGGAGAAGATTCCCCCATATCATAAAATAGAGGATTGTGCTTTCAGTCAATGTCCAGAAAAGGGCCATACTCTTGTGGAAGATATACATGTCAGGTGCCTAATATCTTTTCTATTTCAGCTTTGAGAGTGCTGATTGTAAATGGTTTGGCAATTGCCGCATTAAATCCATATTCATTATAATCTGTTAAAACAGGATCATTGGAGTATCCACTGGTTACAATTGCAATAACATCTGGATTTATATTTCTTATCTCTCTGATTGCCTCTTTCCCACCCATACCCCCTTTTACTGTAAGATCCAGGATAATCAGGTCAAATTCCCTGTTTTCCATCTTTGACTTCTTATATAGTTCAATTGCCTCCTCCCCATTCTTTGCAGTCTCCACATCATATCCCATATGAATAAGCATCTCTTTTGCAAGTCTCCTTATCATGATTTCATCATCCATGATAAGGACCCTCAGTTGTTTCCCTTCGGAAGTAGTGCTGGACCTGCTTTCCATAATATCTTTTAAAGTGCCGTCCTTTTTGTTTCTGGATGCGGGTAAAAAGAATGAAAATGTTGATCCATATTTATACTTTGATTCCACATAGACATAGCCCCCGTGCCTCTTTATTATGGAATGAACAAGGGTAAGTCCAAGCCCCATACCTTTTTGTGTTCCCCTCTTTTTTGTAGAGAAATATGGATCAAATATCCGGGAAAGATGTATCTCAGGAATACCCTTTCCCTCATCACTGATTGAGACCTTTACATATCTGCCAGGTCTCAAAGGATATGGAGAGTCTTCTTCAATGTGAACATTTTCTGCAGTAATTCTTACTGTGCCAGGGCGGTTTTCCATTGACTCTTTTGCATTAAGAAGAAGGTTATTTATTACCTGTATCATTTGATTTGGGTCAACATCCACATGCCATATATTCGGAGGTATTGATACATCAGTGTTTATATTTGATCCACTTAGTGTGATATCAATGGCATCCTTTATTATATCACCAATGGAGATGCTTTTCCTTATCCCATAACCTCCTTCTGAAAAGGTGGTAAACCGGTTTGTAAGCTCCTTTGCCCTGTATGTTGCCGACTCTGCCTCATCCAGAAGTTTGTAGAGTCTGGTATCTGGTTCGATATCAATCTTTGCAAGAGAGATGTTACCCATTATAGTGGTAAGTATATTATTGAAGTCATGTGACAAACCTCCTGCAAGGGTTCCTAAGGACTCCAGCTTCTGGATTCGGAGCAGGTCCTGTTCCATATGTTTCTTATCGGTTATGTCAATGTGATTCCCAAAGACCGCCCTTTTCCCTTCATACATGATTGAAGTAACAGATTCCATTATCCATCGGATCTCACCGTCTTTTCTGACAGCACGGTATTCATAGGGGACACTCCTTTTCCCCTTTAGCATATCAATGGCATATCTATGAACTATTTCTCTATCATCAGGATGAACCAGAAAAAGTGACTCTTTACCAACCAGCTCCTGATTTTTATATCCAGAGGATTTCTCAAATTGTGGATTTACAAGGACAATCCTGCCGTCCTGAATGATAAATAGACCTATTCTTGTATGTTTTACCATGTCAGTAAATAGTCTCTCTGCTCTCCTTATAGGACTTATATCAGTAATAGAAATGATATATGTCCTATCCGCTTCCAGGACCATTATCTGAGCAAATATCTCTTTTTCATTCAGCATCTTATCTTTAAAATTCAGTTCATACCTGAGAGAGGATTCTTTGCTATCAGATATAAATGAGCGGATTGGATAAAGATCTTCCTCGACAAAGAAAGTTGAAAGAGATAACCTGTTTTCCAGCTCTTCTCTTCTGTAGCCACTAAGTTTTTCAAATTCTGTATTTGCCATCAAAATCGTTAAATCTTTATCAATTAATAATGTTGCTGTTCCTGTATTTTCAAATATTTTTCTATATCTCTCCTCACTGATTCTGAGAGACTTTTCAATCTCTTTTCTTTCTTCAATCTCTTTAAGGAGAATATCCTTTGATACTGTTTTTTCCTTTAACTCCCTTGCCATTGAATTGAATGTTTCGGCAAGATCCTGAAGTTCATCATCTCTATTAAGCTCTATTCTCGTATCAAATTCTCCCTGTGATATCTTTTTGGCCCTCTCTTTTAACTCCTGAAGGGGCCATATTAGATTCCTGATGCTAAATTTCACACCAAGAATTATGGATGACAGAATAGTAAGTAAGAGGACTATAACAAACAATATCAGAAATATATAAAGACTCCTGAAGGCATAAAGGACGGGTGTTTCCACCACAACTCCAATACCTGAAACACTGCAGGGTGATATTGCTCCAATTACCCATGAGCCATCCAGACCTCTGTATAGGTTTACTCCTCCTCCATTCTTCATAAATCTTTTTATGGATTCGATATTATTAATTCCTTCCTCACTGTTAGATAGACCGCTGAATGATATAAGTCTTCCGTTCCTGGATATGATATATGCAATGCCTCTTTTTCCTTGGTTGAATGTATTGATCTTTCTTAGTATATTATTCAGATTCATATGAATCACAATGGCACCTTTAATAATATTCCAGACATCAACTATTGGGGACATAATGTAGATATAAGGCATTCCCTTACCAATAAATTCTACATCACTTATGATGCTCATTCCTTTCAGGACAGAATTAAGTCTGTGTTTGTAATTTCCGTGATCATGCGCCATGAGCTCTTCATTATAGTATTTTGCAAGTTTGAAGAGTCTTTTGCCGGACCTATCAAATAGTTCTACCACATCAAACTCACCTGTCTGATATATGAGGTCATAAGCAATGTCTCTCAGGAGGGTTTTCTCTTTAAAGTTGTGACTCAAAATAGCCCCAAAGAATTCCACATTCTGTTTATTCTTTTTGATATAGGATGATATTTCATAAGATAATCGAGATGTCATTTCCATCTGGGTATTGTAGATGAGTCTCTTCTGGTTCTGTATATGGAATATAATATAGATTCCACCCATTATGCTCATGGGAATAACCCCGAACATGAGCAGGGTTGTAACCATCGTCCTTATTATGCCTTTTTTGAGTTTTTTTATCTTACCCAGCATGGATTTAGATTTTATATAATAAAATGGTAATGTAAATGAAAATATATTAAGGTTTCATGAAGGTATTTCGTTATATAATAGGACGCATTTATTATGCCATAATTATCTGTCATTTTTTTGACAGGAATGAAATTTTCTTGACATTTTCAGACATTATTCATTAACTTTTGCATTAATGATAAGGGCATAGTCAGGTATGATAAATCATCTCTGGAAAGCTTCTGATAGAAGATACAACTCATGAGCAGATTCAATGAAAGATTAAAGAGGGAAGAGGAGGCTCTCAGAAGACACAGGTATTTATCCCGCCTATTTCGAGAGAATCGTTTTGAGTTTGAAAGAGAAAGAAAGCGAATGATTAAAGAGGTAATTGATGGTGCTGATAATGATGAACTCAGGGAGAGATTGATTCAACTTCAGTCGAGATGGGATAGTAGAATGAAAGAGGCAGGTTCTCCTCATAATCGTTTTGTTCTGGCCAGGACCTTTTTCTGGGAGCATTTTTTTGAAGTGTGGTATCCTGAGATAACCCGATTAAATAGACTCCTGAATGGACCACCTGATGAAAACCATAGATCGGGAGATGATGAAAGCCATGGGAAATAGTGCTCTTTTTAACTGATAAAAACAATTCCACAATTATTACAGTATCTCCAGTTAAGCCATATCCATAGATTTTTACTGCTCCTCATGATTTTTTTTGCCTCATTTCCAGAATAAAGGAAGACATGGAGAAGAGTCTATATTTTATGAGCTGCTTGATGAATGATTGGTATGATATTTGAATAAAATATGAATAAAAGGAGCATTATGCATGAATATCCTGGATAGATTAAAAGGAATCGACAGAGTAATTGATATCCCTATTGTAGATGTCTCTGCCATGCGAGTTATCAGGCTCCTGGATGATCCGGAGAGTAACTTTGATCAGATATGCACTCAATTAAGTCCTGGAATAATGGCAAAATTTCTTGAGATGGCAAATAATGCATACTATGGCAGGAAGGTCAATAATATTGAATATGCAGTAAGGGTGCTGGGTTATGACAGGATGAAGCAGATACTGGTTGTTTCACTTCTCATGGAACATTTCTCCAAGAGTGATATGCCTCATGATTTCAATTACCAGCGATTCCAGGGGCATGCCAATCTATGTGCATGTATATCCAGGGTATTTGCAGAAATATTTGAAATGGATGGGAAAGAGGACCTGATTACTATTTCCATGATACATGATATAGGGAAACTGATAATAGCTGTGTATTGTAAAGATGAATTCAGTTTAATTGAGGATTTGAAGAAGAGAGGAATTCCAGAAATTAAGGCAGAAAAGGATGTCTTAGGTATGGATCATGCAGAGGTCGGGGCACTATTACTCAAGAAATTTGGCATATCGGATGAAATTACTGAACCCATAAGGGTTCATCATTCCTATGACAGTAATAATACAGAAGATAAAGATTATTTTCTAAAAATGGTGTTAAAGCAATCGGTAGTTATATCCGATATGTTCTATAAAGAATGGGCATTATATTGTGAAGAAATCAAAGAAGTATTTGATGAAATAACCATAAAGGGTAAAGAGATAAGAGATGAAATGGTAAGAGATCATATGAGGGATAAGGGTTACAGGGAGATATTTCCTGGGCTTCTCAGGAATATTACTGTTTATATAGTGGAGAGGCTATCCAAATATCTGAGAAAATCATTTGAACTAACATGAAATATAAAGTGCGAAAGTGAGATTACAATTCATGCATAAGTTCAAAAAATGGGCAATGGGGCATTATCTTATTTTAAAATTGGTTGTGGCATATTATTTGCTTGTTACTTCTAAAAAATAAAAGGGAGGTCAGAGAATGGGTGAAAATCTTAAAGTGGAGGAGCAGGATAAATTGGAGGACTCAACCGTAAAAGAAGGAAAGTATCTCACATTCACACTGGATAATGAGGAGTATGGTATTGGCATATTAAAGATCAAAGAGATAATAGGAATGATGCCCATAACTGCTGTTCCTCAGACACCTGATTTTGTAAAGGGTGTAATTAACTTGAGGGGGAAGGTTATCCCTGTGGTGGACCTGAGGTTACGCTTTGGTATGGAAGAGATAGAATATAATGATAGAACCTGTATAATCGTAGTGGAAATAATGGGTAAGACAGGGAATATAACAATAGGGATTGTGGTGGATTCTGTCTCAGAAGTCCTCAGTATCAAAGAGGATGAAATAGAGGAAACACCCACCTTTGGCACAAGGCTTAATACAGAATATATACTTGGTATGGCAAAGATGTCAGGGGGTGTAAAGATCCTCCTTGACATTGATAAGGTCCTAACTTCTGAAGAGATAGAAGTCCTGGATAAGGCTGCATAATAAGAGCTTGATGCCCATAAGACTTATCCAGGGATTGTTATTGGGAATATTAAAGGGCTTCTCGTTTGTGCGTGCATCTTTTCTACGGGCAATCATCCGTTAAAGAGGGGATAAGAGATTGGCGCCGCAGAAAATAACGGCAAAACGGGGGCCCTTTAATGAAAAGATATCTCTTTATTACCATCCAGGAATTCAATCATGTATCGTAAAAGCCAGGCACTGGTAGGAGACACATACTTTCTTCAGCCAGGTTATATATATGTTCCATCCAGGCCATCAGTAATATCCACTGTTCTTGGCTCCTGTGTCTCTGTTTGTATTTTTGATAAAAAGAGAAATATAGGTGGAATGAATCATTTTCAACTCCCACTGGCTGAATCAAGGCAAAAGGCAACACCCCGTTATGGGAATGTGGCGACTTATGCTCTTATAAAGATAATGCTGGATGATGGCTCAAAATTAAAACATCTGGAGGCCCAGATATTTGGTGGTGCATTCAACCCTGATATTTCACCAACTGATATTGGAAAACAGAATGTTATGATTGCAAGAAGGGTTCTGATGAGACACAGGATCCCTGTGGTATCAGAAGATGTGGGCGGGAAGAGGGGGAGAAAAATAGTCTTTAATACAGGGACAAATGAGGTGGCAGTATTAAAGGTGGAAAGATTGAGAAAAGGGGACTGGTTTCCCTATGACCGTAATAGATAAATAAAAATGTCAAAAATATGACAGTTATGACTGCTCTTTTCAGGATGTGGCCAGAAAGGATTAAGGATGTGAGAAGATTTTCGATTGGATAAGCTGTGGTATAGGAATTGCATAAAATTTTTATATAAACGGAGATGCAGATATGGTTTTAAGGGATAGAAGGGCAGATGTAAGGGCTCAGATTCCATTTAAGATAAAATACAGGATTCTCTCGAAAGAGGAATATGAGAGGGAAAAAAGGGATAGATACCATATTAACGATAGAGGTATTACTGATATCTTCAATTTTTCAGAGGGAGCAGAACAGAACAGAGGACTTGACCCGATTGTTATAGATTTCTTAATCCAACTGGAGGAGAAGATAGACAGAATTTTAACTCTACTTGAAAGGGAGAAGGGGGTGGAAGATACCATTAATTGTGGTCATGGCCTGGATATCAGTGCATCTGGTATGAAAGTGATTATCAATCAGCCTGCAAATCCCGGCGATATCCTGAATGGAAAGTTCATGCTATCGAGGAATCCGTTATTATTTATTGATGTATTTGGTGAGATAATATGGGTTGAGCCAACAGTAGAAGAGGGTAAAGAGGTGTATCAGATAGGGGTCAGGTTTCTTGATCTTCAATTAGGTATTAAAGAAAAAATAATATCATGCATATTTCAGAAGCAACGAGAAGATATAAGAAAAATGAAAGGTCAATTAATAGATGCTCAATAGCCATGGAGATGGAACTAACAGATGATACATTCTGGAAATTCAGTAGGTTTGTGAAGCAAAATGCTGGAATAAATCTCCATGAGGGAAAGAGAGAGCTACTAAAGGCGCGGCTGGGTAAGATACTGAGGGAAAGGAATATCGCCTCATTTGAACAGTATTATAATATGGTTGCAAAGGATGACTCAGGAGAGGAGCTGAGGATACTGCTGGATGCCATATCAACCAATCACACCTATTTTTTCAGGGAATCTGATCACTTCTCTTTTCTAAAGGATAAGGTTATTGAGATATTAGATGGTTCAGGGGTGAGGAGGAAGGAAGTAAGAATCTGGAGTGCGGGATGCTCTTCAGGGGAGGAGCCCTACAGTATTGCAATTACTCTTTTCGAGGCAATGAGGAGCAATAAACGGGATTTTGATTTCAGGATTCTTGGAACAGACATTTCCACCAAGGTGCTTGAGATTGCCTCCCGGGGAGTGTATGAGGAGGAAAAAGTAAAGGATGTCCCCTCTGAATTAAAGGTAAGATATTTCCAGAAAGGCATAAATAGATGGGAAGGTTATGTAAGGGTCAAAAGGCAGTTAAGGGATAGGGTGCATTTCAGGCGTTTAAATTTTATGGAGGACTTTTTTTTTAAGAAACCCTTTCATTTCATATTTTTGAGAAATGTAATGATATATTTTGATAATTCAACAAAGGAGATTTTAGTGGGAAAAATCTGCCGATTTCTTGAAAAAAATGGATATTTGATAATTGGACACTCTGAGAGCCTTACAGGTGTAAAGCATGAATTAAGATATATCAGGCCGAGTATTTTTCAGAAAAAATGAAAAAGATTAAATGGAGGGATGTCAAGTGAAGAGGCCATCAAAGAAATTCTATGAGGCAATTGATTCATTATCACTTAAGGCTGTGATGCTGGACCCGGGTGATATACCAAAGCTTGGTGAGGTATTAAATGAACTTGAATCTGTTATAGGTATGGCATCAAAGCTTGGATATCCTCCTTTATTAGAGCTCCTAACAGTAATGAAACAGTATATTGAAAAGGTCATCCTTGCCGAGGAGAATGACCTATCACCCATTGAAAATGCAATATCAGTAATACAGCAGATGGAGCGTGATATAAAAAATGGTGTGGAACCAAAAGTGGATATATCAGAGACATTAGCAAGCCTGGGTGTTCAATCAGAATCTTCTCCTCCTTCTGGGAAGAAAAAGGCAAGGAAGAGCTCCAGAAATGATAAGAGAGAAAAAAAGCAACAGAGAAATAATAAAGAAGATAATCCACCTCAATTCACAAAGGAGGATTTAGAGATTATCCAGGACTTTGTTATGGAATCAATGGATAATCTGAGTTCGATTGAAGTTCGTATAATGGACCTTGAACAGGATCCTTCTGACCTTGAGATTATAAACAGTATTTTCAGGCCGTTTCATACAATAAAGGGTGTTTCCGGGTTTCTAAATTTTAAGAAGATAAATAATCTGTCTCATATTGCTGAGACACTGCTCGATAAGGCAAGAAATGCAGAACTTAATATTGATGCTGAGATAATAGATATACTTCTTGCCAGTGTGGATACCCTTAAAGGTATGATCAAAAATATAGAAGAGACACTGAAAAAAGGGAGCCCCGATGAAGGAGATATTGACCCTTCGGAGTTGATAGAAAGAGTTAAGGATATACTCTCCCATGTTGATTCCAAGGGTAAAAAGCCCATTGGTGAGATACTGGTGAAGAAGAATGTGGTTAAAGAGGATGAGTTAAAAGAAGCACTTGAACATCAAAGACAGGAGCCGGAAAAGAAGATTGGAGAGATACTTGTTGAAAAGGAGAAGGCAAAGGCAGAGGATGTGGTTCATGCCCTGAGAGAACAGAAGAGATTTGAAACTCCCGCTCCTCTTCATGTGAAGGTTGATATATCAAAACTTGATAACATAGTTGATATGGTTGGTGAACTTGCAATTGCCCAATCAATGCTCAAACAGAACGAGTTAATTGTCGACAATGGAGATAGGAAACTGTATCACATAATAAATCAGTTGAATCAGATTACTTCAGGACTTCAGAGAACAGCAATGGGACTCAGGATGGTTCCCATAAAGAATACCTTTCAGAAGATGTTAAGAATTGTTCGTGATCTATCGAGAAAGTCAGGGAAACAGGTAAGCCTTATCATGTCAGGTGAGGATACAGAGATTGATAGAAACATGGTAGAAGAGATTTATGAGCCAATGGTTCATATGATAAGAAACGCCATTGACCATGGCCTGGAAACACCTGAGGAAAGAGAGGCAAAAGGAAAACCAAGAGAGGGCAGGATATACCTTAAGGCCTATCACAAGGGTGGAAATATCATAATAGAAATAAGCGATGATGGTAGAGGCCTTAACAGAGAAAAGATACTGAAAAAGGCCATATCCCTGGGACTTGTTAAAGAGGAGGAAAAATTAACAGAATCGGAGATTGATAACCTTATCTTTCATCCAGGGTTTTCAACCGCAGAGAAGGTAACGGACATATCTGGAAGAGGAGTTGGAACAGATGTGGTGAAGAATAAGATAGAGAAATTGAGGGGCAGGGTAGATGTGGAATCAGAACCGGATAAAGGCACCACCTTTTATCTGAAACTGCCCCTTACTCTTGCAATTGTAGATGGAATGATAATAAAGGTGGCTGGAGAGCGATATATAATACCTACACTATCAATTCAGGAATCCTTTAAACCCAAGAAAGAGGATTACTATACTGTAGAAGGGAAAGGAGAAATGATAAAGGTAAGAGACACACTGATACCTCTTATCAGACTTGATAAACTTTTTGGATTGAATGGCAATAATAGACGGACTGAAGATGAAACTGACATATCAGATGGACTGGTGGTGGTAGTGGAGAATCAGGAGAAGCGAACAGGAATACTTATTGATGAACTACTGGGTCAGGATGAGATAGTGATAAAGAGTCTTGGAGGATGGTTAAAGGATGTTAAGGGGCTTGCTGGAGGTGCTATTATGGGAGATGGCAGGGTAGGCCTTATCCTTGATATTGCAGGGATTGTCAATCTTGCATTTGGAGATGTGTAATGAATCTGGTTGTGGGAGTTGCAGATATGAAGTTGAGTAATAATCCGGATGATGTGTTAATCACTTACTCACTTGGTTCATGTATAGGGGTTGTAATTTATGACCCGGTTGAGAAGGTGGGGGGATTGTTGCACTATATGCTGCCCGAATCTAATATAGATGGGGCAAAGGCGAAAAAGAATCCATATATGTTCGGAGATACTGGCATCCCAATGCTGTTCAGGGAAAGTTACAAGATGGGAGCCAAGAAGAATAGGCTTAAGATAGTTGTCGCAGGAGGCGCACAGATAAATGATCAGAATGGCCTTTTTAACATAGGAAAGAGAAATTATATGATATTAAGAAAACTTTTCTGGAGAAATAATGTGCTTCCCGATTTTGAGGATGTGGGAGGAAATATCAGCAGGACCGTAAAGCTTGAGATAAAAACAGGACATGTATGGTTAAAAACCCCTGGCCAGGATATGAAAAGGGTATTTTAATGAAAACAGATATAAAAGAGATAATAGAAAAGATAGATGATTTAAGACCCGTATCCCAGATATGTATGAAGGTGGTTAAGATAGCAAGGGACCCTGACAGCACAATCAGTGATATTGTGGAAGTAATTCAGTATGATCCCGGTATTACTGCCAATCTCTTGAGGATATGCAATTCGGCCTATTTTTCTCCCAGAAAACCCATTGAATCGATAAAGCAGGCGGTGGCCTATCTGGGAATGGAAAAGGTGGCAAATATGATAATAATGAGTGGAAATGCAAAGAATTTCTGCGCATCACAGGAAGGGTATGATCTTCAGGAGGGTGAGCTATGGAGATATTCGGTATCTTCGGCTTTGATTGCTCAGGATATTGCAGAGAAAATGAAATATCCCAACCTGCCTCTGATATTCACATCAGCATTGTTAAAAGATATAGGAAAGGTCATTTTAAGTAATTATGTAAAGGATGCATTCCAGGAGATATGGGAGAAGGTAAAAAAATTAAACTTTTCTTTTAATGAGGCCGAAAAGGAAGTCATAGGAATAGATCATGCAGAGCTTGGTGCAATGATTGTGGAGAGATGGAATTTCAGTCCTGATATGATAAAGATCATCAGATATCACCATGACCCTGACAAAGTGGATGGTGATATATCTGTTCCCATAATATATCTCGCTGATTCAATATGCATGATGATCGGTGTGGGAGTGGGCTCTGATGGTCTATCTTATAGATATCATAATGAAGTGATGGAGAGGCTTGGTATATCACATCATACTGTTCAGACCATTATAATGAATTACTGGGAGAATATGAGAAATGTGGAAGAGCTTATATCAATTACAAAAGGAGCTGATTAAATGGCCTTTAATGTTCTGATTGTTGACGATAGTTCCACCATGAGAGCGGTAATAAAACGAACCATTAATATATCGGGTTTTAAAGTGGGCGAATTCTGGGAGGCATCTGATGGAATAGAAGCTTTAAAGATTCTAAATGAGAACTGGGTGGATCTTGTCCTAAGCGATATTAATATGCCCAATATGAATGGAATGGAGTTGATATCCAAGATGAAAGCGGATTCCATGATGAAATCAATACCAGTAGTTATGGTAACAACAGAGAGCAGCGAGAAGAGAATAAAAGAATGCATGGAGATTGGTGCAGCCGGATATATAAAGAAACCTTTTTTACCTGAGGATATAAAAACAGCATTAAATAAGATAATGGGAGAGCCAGAAGATGGACATAGCGACAATGAAGAAGAGTTTGAAGGACTCGATTTTTGATGTCTTTGAAAATATGTTTTTTCTTCCTGTTCAGCCTTATTCCCATGAAACCACGCTTAATGAATGGATGAAAGGACAGGGGAGGGTTGTGGGTTCAAGATTGAATTTTAGGACATCTTCAGATGGTCTATTTTATCTATTTATTCCAGAGGATGATGCACTGGATGCCAGTTCCTCATTTCTTGCTGTAAACAGAGACCAGGTAACAGCGGAGCAGATGAAAGATATTGTAAAGGAGATACTTAATATGATTGGCGGGAGGGCGCTTTCCATGGAAGACCCTTCAGGCAATTTTTCTCTTGGGATACCTGAGTTTATTTCAGAGACAGAAGTTCAGCAGATTATAAAAGCCAGTGATTTAAATATAATCCCCATAGAGACTGACAGGGGTCATCTTGCAATAGGTTTTAATATATAAAACTATTTATGGGAATTGGAAGATGGGAAAAAAGATTCGTGTCCTTGTAGTTGATGATTCAGCAGTGGTGAGAAAGGTCTTTAGAGAAGAGCTGTCCCGTGAAAGGGATATCCATGTTGTTGGCACAGCACCTGATCCATATATTGCAAGGGATAAGATTGTAAAATTGAAACCGGATGTTGTTACTCTTGACATTGAAATGCCAAGGATGGATGGTATCACATTTTTAAAAAAGCTTATGAAGTATTATCCATTACCTGTGATAATTGTAAGCTCACTTACAAGAGAGGGTGGAAAGCTGGCATTAGAGGCGCTATCAAGTGGGGCACTTGAGGTAATCTCAAAGCCAGCGGGTTCATATTCTGTGGGTGAAATGAGCATCCAGCTTGCCGAGAAGATCAGGGCTGTTGCTGGCGTAAAGGTGGATAAGATCGATAGCTCAAATGATAAAAGTGCTGTGTCTCCTGTTTCCACAAAGGCACTTCTTAAGACCACAAATAAGATAATTGCAATTGGTGCATCCACAGGGGGGACTGAGGCCCTTAAAGTGGTATTAAAAAACATGCCACCCAATGCCCCCGGAATACTGGTGGTTCAACATATGCCTGCAAAATTCACCACATCGTTTGCTGAAAGATTGAATGATCTTTGTGAAATAAATGTAAAAGAGGCAAGAGATGGAGATTCTGTGGTTAGTGGAACGGCATTAATTGCTCCTGGCAATTATCATATGCTTCTTAGAAGAAGCGGTGCCAGATACTATGTTAAGATAAAAAGTGGTCCAATGGTGCACCATCAGAGACCATCAGTTGATGTCTTATTTCATTCAGTGGCAGAATACGCTGGTGGGAATGCCGTAGGGGCAATACTGACAGGGATGGGAGCGGATGGAGCTAAAGGGCTAAAAAAAATGAGAGATGCAGGAGCACACACTGTTGCCCAGGATGAAGACAGTTGCGTTGTCTTTGGTATGCCAAAGGAGGCAATTAAGCTGGGGGCAGCAGAAAAGGTGGTTCCTTTAAAATTTATTGCAAATACTATTCTTGATTTTATTAACGAAGATGGGGCATAGAAAGGAGCAGGATAATGAATAATAAGATCAAATGGAAACAGGAAGTATTCAGGGTATTGGAGAATAAATTATCAGGAGAAGAGATAGAAGAGCTGGTGATGCTTCTTAAGGATACCATAAATGGTATTATAAAGGATGCCATCAGCACTGAAGAAGAGACATTTTTCAAGAATCTTGCCTATGAAATGAAGGGTGAGGTGAAAGAGCTTGCTTTACTGCTTGTTGATTTTCGAAGAGATCTCAGATCCCGATTACACCCTGATCTGGCAGAGATTGCTCAAAAGTATTTACCTGAAGCGGCTGACCAATTGGAAGGAATAATAGAGACCACAGAGGTTGCTGCCCATCGAATAATGGATAACCTTGAGCAGATGCAACAGAAGATGAATGATATAAATAAGCTCTTCTCCTCAGTAAAGACAGGTAAAATAATAATATCTGATAATGGGAAAGGTCCTGTTGAAATTGAGCTTGAATCATCTGAGGTTGAAAAGCTCCTCCCTGTTGTTAATTATACTGAAGAGGGGATTAAAAGCAGCCTTTCTCTCATCACTGATTCATTTGTCCAGATGAGTTTTCAGGATCTCACAGGTCAGCGCATAAAGAAGATTGTTCACTTAGTGAGCAAGATGGAAGAGAAAGTTAAAAGGATGGTTATATCATTTGGGATCAAACTTGCGGAGAAAGAGAAGAATCCTGATATTTCAGAAGAGGAACTAAATGAGGTTGTAAGCAGAAAGGTATCCGAACTGGCCGGACCTCAAAGGGCGGGCAGGGGACTTGATCAGGAAGAGATAGATAGATTGCTTGCAAATCTTTAAAAAATGGAGAGGGGTGATCTTATGGACCTGAATATGAAAGTTTTGGTGGTGGATGATTTTGCCACCATGAGAAGGATTGTAAAAAATATCCTGAGGGAAATAGGTTTTACCAATATAAATGAAGCAGAGAATGGCAAGGAGGCCCTGAAAGAATTAAAGAAGGATAAGTATGGATTGGTTATGTGTGATTGGAATATGCCCGAGATGACAGGACTTGAGCTACTTAATGCAATGAGATCGGATGGGGAGCTAAAGGATATTCCATTTGTAATGGTAACGGCTGAGGCACAGAAGGAGAATATTATTGAAGCAGTGAAGGCCGGTGTTAACAGCTATATTGTAAAGCCATTCACTGCACAGACTGTGAGTGAAAAGCTAAAGAAAGTGCTCGGTTAATTTTAATAACTGTAAAGAATCAAGGAGTTTAAAATGAATGTTAAGGAGATAGGAAATAATATTAATCTCAGAGGTGGTCCAGCAAAAAGGGTTGATTTGTCAGGTAGCGATAGTGATTTCAAAAAGATATTTAAAGATTCATTAAGTTCCAGACCCACTTCAGATGACAGTATATCTCATGATATTAAGCTGAATCTGGTCAAAAAGAGCGAACGGTTGATTGACCTGATGGAAGAGGTTGCAAAAGGTCTATCTGATTTTACAATAGGTATTGAAGATTTGAGGGATACTGTCCGCCAAATCCAGAGAGAGCTGACAGGCCTGAGGGAAGAAACTCCAGAAAATATTCATAATGATAAGGAGTTGGAACATATAATCAATCGTATCACCACTGAGGCAAATCTTTTTGTTTACAGATATAATAGAGGAGATTATATTTAAAAATAAATTTTGAAAGGGAAGAGAATCATGGCAAGGGTCCTTGTAATCGATGATGATCCGGATATCCTGAATATAATCGTTACAATACTTGAGACAAATGGGCATGAGGTCCTCAGGGCCGGTAGCGGAGAAGAAGGGATAACTCTATTAGATTCAAAAGGTTGTGATATTGTGCTTACTGACCTTGTCATGCCCGGCATGGATGGAATGCAGGTGCTGGACCATGTGGTAAATAATCATCCTGATACCAAGTGTATAATACTGACAGGATATGGAACGATAAAAAACTCTGTAGAAGCAATAAAGAAG
>JALVMZ010000134.1 GCA_027032655.1 Desulfobacteraceae bacterium | reverse complement strand
GGAATATATGACGGGGATACATCCCCATATCAGAGGAAAAAGATAAGATCCAATATACCTGAGATCCTGATGACAAATCCTGATATGCTCCACATGGGCATACTTCCATATCATCATCAATGGAAGGGACTCTTTGAAAATCTTGAACTTGTCATACTTGATGAGGTTCATACATACAGGGGGATCTTTGGCTCACATATGTCCCAGATTATAAGAAGGCTTAAACGCATATGCAGAAACCATGGCTCATCCCCCAACTTTATAATGCTATCAGCCACAATGGACAACCCGGATGAATTTGGAAGGCTCCTTATCCAGGAGGAGGTGGAGGTAATTAACTCCAGTGGTGCACCATGTTCGGGAAGGCATTTCCTGTTCATCAATCCTGATATGAGCCCAAACTTTTCATCTGCCAGATTCTTTATTCACTGTATTAAGGCAGGATTCAGGACTATTGCATTTACCCAATCCCGAAAGGTGACAGAGCTGATTCATGTATGGATAAATCAGATGGTCCCGGAGCTGAAGGACAGGGTATCCTCCTATCGTTCAGGATTTATGCCACATGAAAGAAGAAAGATAGAAGCTGATCTTTTAAGGGGAAAACTCTTGGGTGTGGTATCAACCAGTGCCTTAGAGATGGGAATTGATATAGGAACACTGGATATATGTATCCTGGTTGGATATCCCGGCAGCATTATAAATACATATCAGAGGGGTGGCAGGGTGGGTAGAGCAGGAAGGGACTCCCTCATAGTGCTTATTGCCAAACCCGATGCACTGGATCAATACTTTATGAAACACCCGGAGGATTTCTTCAGAAGGTCATATGAGGCAGTGGTGCTTGACCCTGATAATACCGAGGTAAAGATGGCACATCTTGGGTGCGCTGCGGCAGAGATTCCGCTCACACTGGAGGATGCCACATTCTTTGGTCATGACTTAAAAGAACTGGCACAAAGGGCAGAAAACATGAGGCTCCTGGTATCACCAGTGGATCAGAGGGGAAACATCTGGTTCTCCTTTAAAAAGAGGCCCCATCTTGATGTGAATATCAGATCAACAGGTGAAACATACAGTATCCTTAACAGGAATAATGGGAGACCCATAGGGACCATTGATGGAATAAGGGCCTTTACAGAATGTCATCCAGGGGCGGTCTATCTTCACAGGGCAGAGCACTATCTGGTGGATGAACTGGATATTGAAAAAAAGAACATATTCGTAAGAAAGGAGGATGTAAAATACTTTACAAGGGCAAGGATTGAAAAGGAAACCGAGATACTCGAAATAAAGAGGAGTAAACCTGTTTTAAGGTTCATCCTTAAAGAGGGCAGGGTGAGGGTTACAGAAACAGTAACAGGATATGAGAAAAGAGCGCTCCCCGGTCAGGAACTCATGGGTGTCTATCCACTTGAGCTTCCATCCCTTACATTTGAGACCATTGGTATGTGGATGGAGATAGAATCCCTTATAAAGGCCGAGATTGAAAGGGCAGGATTGAATTTCATGGGGGGCATACATGCCATTGAACACGCAATGATAGGAATATTCCCACTCTTTGCCATGTGCGACAGGAATGACCTGGGAGGTATAAGCTATTATCATAATGAGCAGGTGGGAAAGAGCGCCATCTTTATCTATGATGCATTTCCAGGCGGTGTGGGACTTGCCAGCAGAGGATTTGACATTGCCCTTGAACTTACAGAGAAGACCCTGGATCTCATAAAATCCTGTGATTGCGAAGAGGGCTGTCCATCATGTATCCATTCACCCAAATGTGGCTCAGGCAATAAGCCCCTTGATAAAAAGGCGGCAATCAGGATACTTGAATTCCTCACAGGGAAAAGACCTCTTAAGGCCCCCGCTCAGGTGAAGGAATCAGAGTTAGATACTCCTGCCCTTACAGTGGATACCCAGGAGAGTGAATCAGTCAGGATTATCTATCTTGACATAGAGACCAAGCAGACAGCTGATGAGGTGGGTGGATGGCAGAATGCGCATCTCATGGGAGTATCTGTGGCTGTGATTTATGACAGTCTTGATGAAAGATATTATGAATTCTTTGAACATGAACTTGATGCCCTGTTTAAAAGACTGAAGAATGCCTCACTCATTGTGGGATTCAACATAAAGAGGTTTGACTATCGGGTGCTTGGGGCTTATACCCAGCTTGATTTCAATGAATTGATCACATTTGATATACTTGAAGACATTTACAGAAGACTGGGATTTCGTCTATCCCTTGACCATCTGATGAAAGAGACACTCAATAGAGCCAAGATAGCAGATGGTATTCAGGCAGTGAGGTGGTATAAGATGGGTGAGATGGATAAACTGGTCAACTACTGCAGGGAGGATGTAAAGGGAACAAGGGACCTATTCCTGTTCGGCCTCCAAAAGGGTCATCTGATATACAGGAGGAGGGACCATGATATGAGAGTGCGACTCCCTGTTCAGTGGAATATAGATGAGATTATTGATCAGCAAAGGAGAAAAAGAGAGTGACAGAGGCATTTAAATGTAAAATGTGTGGATCATGTTGTTATGGGGAGGGCGGAATCACCCTTGATGAGGATGATATAAAAAGGATATCTGAATACTTAAAAATAGATGAAACAGACCTGCTGAAGAGATTCTGCCATATAAGAGATGGCAGGGTATCAGTAATAACAGGACCTGATAATGTATGCATATTTTACAGAAAACAGAAGGGTTGCATTGTGCATCCTGTAAAACCCAAGCCCTGCAGGAGATGGCCTTATTATGATGCATTGATTAAAGATAGGGAAAACTGGGAGCTTGCAAAGGATGCATGCCCCGGGCTGAGACAGGATTGCACACACGAGGATTTTGTAAAAGAGGCAATGGAATGGCTATCTTCCAACACCTGATAGACCTGATCTATCCTCCGAGGTGTCATATCTGCGGCGAATTTTTAAATGAGAAGTGTTTTTTGTATGAAAGGGATGGACTTGAGATATGTGATAGGTGCTTCCAGAAACTGCCTTTAATCAGGTCACCAAAATGTCCGGTATGCAGTCTCCCCCTTCCAGCCGTGAACCTTACAGATCACCTCTGCTACAGATGCCTTATAAAACCACCCCACTTTGAGAAGATATTCTCGCCCTTTATGTTCAAGAATGGACTGAGGGATGCCATACACAATATGAAATACAATGGAAGGCGTCAGATTGCTGATACCATGGGAAGGCTTCTGTCTATGTATGTGGAACCCATTGTCCGGGGGCTCAGATACCCCCTGATTATACCTGTACCCCTTCATAAAAAACGACTCAGGGAGCGGGGATACAACCAGAGTGTTATAATTGCAGGACATATTTCCAGACACTTTGAGATTGCTCTTGACTTTGACACTCTTATAAGGGGTATTAATAATGGTCCACAGGCAGAACTACCCATGAAGGAGCGCATAAAGAATGTGAAGAATGCCTTCTCTGTTAATGGAAACAGGAATATCAAAGGCAAGGAAATTCTCATGGTGGATGATGTGGCAACAACAGGGAGCACATTGAATGAATGTGCGAGGGTGCTGCTCAAGGCAGGAGCAAAAAGGGTATTGTGTGTGGTGGTTGCAAGGGCAACACTGAAACAGAATATCAAATAGAGGATTTGGGGAATATATGAAACGGGTAACAGAGAAGCTTTTTAAATTAAATGAACTTAAGGCACATATTCAGGACCTGAAGTCCAGAGGGAAGAGAGTGGTATTTACCAACGGATGCTTTGATATACTTCATCCGGGTCACATAAGGTATCTGAGGGCATCTAAGGAACTGGGGGATTTTCTCATTGTGGGACTTAACAGTGATAGATCAGTGAGGGCAATAAAGGGAAAAAACAGGCCCATAATGAGCCAGGAAGATAGGGCTGAACTCCTCTGTGCCCTTTATTTTGTGGATGCAGTGGTGATCTTTGATGAAGATGATCCCCTTAATATCATAAAGGAGATTGTCCCTGATGTGCTTGTAAAGGGAGGAGACTGGGAAGAAGAAAACATTATCGGTGCCGATTTTGTAAAGGCATCGGGTGGGAGAGTGGAACGCATTCCCTATGTGGAGGGATTTTCTTCCACAAATATTATAAACAGGATAAGATCCACAAAATAGCACACAAAATGAACCATAAACTCAGAGATAGCCTGAAATCACAGACAGGACAGAGGCTCATGGAGATGTATAATAGACTCTATGAGAGATACGGCCCCCAGAACTGGTGGCCTGCAAAATCACCCTTTGAGGTGATTGTGGGAGCAGTGCTTACCCAGAATACCAACTGGAAGAATGTGGAAAAGGCCATCAAAAACCTGGAGGAGAATCATCTCCTCTCCCTTGATGCCCTATATGACCTGCCTGCAGGCAGGTTATCCCAACTAATAAGACCAGCCGGTTATTTCAACATAAAGGCATTGAGGCTCAAGAATCTCATAGAATTTATTGTAAGTAACTATGGCCTTGAACTTGATGAGTTCCTGAGCGAAGACACGGGTAAGTTGAGAGAAAAACTCCTATCTGTCAAGGGAATAGGACCTGAAACAGCAGACAGTATCCTGCTCTATGCATGTTCAAGACCCATCTTCGTTGTAGATGCATACACATTCAGGATCCTCAAAAGACATAACATGACTGATGATCAGGAGTCGTATGCAGGTCTCCAGTCCATTTTCATGGACCATCTACCAGAGGATGTAAATCTGTATAATGAATTTCACGCACTCATTGTGAGGGTGGCAAAGGAGCACTGCAAAAAGAGCCCCCTCTGCCAGACATGTCCCCTTGATGGGTGGTAAACTAAGGAAATAATCCCATAGTGGTCCCGTGCTTTAGATTAACCAGCCCATCTTCACATATCCTGAGGTATGGAATTGCCGCTCCACTTAGTGTAATGAGGGACAGGAATGGATCATCAAATGGAACTCCCAGATTCCTGGCGGATTCTGTAAGCTCCTTCAGTTTTGATGCTAAGTCCTGGACATTCAGCTCTGAAATTATCCCGAATATGGGAAGTGGAAGGGCTGAGAGCACCTTTCCACCTGCAACCACCACAGATCCACCCTGCATCTCAATTATACTATTCAAGGCAATTGCCATATCATAATCATCTGTGCCCAGAACCAGTATATCAGATGTGTCCCATGAATTGCTTGATGCCATTGCCCCCTGACTCAATCCAAATCCCTGAATAAAACCATTGAAAATCTTTCCATCAGGTCTTGATCTTTCTATTGCAGATATCTTCAAGATGTCCCTCCCGGGGTCAGGATTAATGGTGCCACTGGAGATACGCATTTTAAGGTGTCTTTCCTCTGTTACAAGGTCTGTTATCATTCCAATTACCCTTACAAGAACTTCTCCATCATATGATGGTGAATTTATCCTGAATATATCCTGGGATATGGGACCTTTCAGATGAACTGTCCTCCTGCTTCTATGCGAGAATTCAGGACTTCTTGGTTCTGATATAAGCTCCCCATTCCTTGCAACCACTTTTCCATTGCTTATAACCAGCTCTGGTTTGATGTGGTAAAGATCATCCAGTATCAGGATATCTGCGCATTTACCAGGTGCAATTCCCCCTATCACGCCATCAATTCCAAAGTGCTCCGCAGGATTTATTGTTGCACATTGAATGGCCAATACAGGCGGGATACCATATTCAATGGCCCTGTTCAGAACTGATTCCATATAACCTTCCCTTAGCAGTCTCTGGGGTTCAATACCATCAGTGCATATGATAAGGCGCCTGAGATCCACTCCCCTGTCCTTTATTGATGCAATTGCCTTCAAGTCCTCTCTTATGCTCCCCTCTCTGGCCATGACATGGATGCCCGCTCTCATCAGTTCAATTGCCTCTTCCTCTGATATGGGCTCATGGCATGAGAGCACCCCTGTTGAGGCATATGCCTGAAGCTTCCTCCCCCTTGCTCCGGCAGAGTGACCCTCAATGGATTTGCCCAGTTCAACCGCAAGTCTTATTTCAGGTAGAAACCTTGATGGATTTTCAAGGAGGTTCTGCCAATAAATCTCCCCCAGTCCTATTACCCCCGGATGTGACAGTATCTCCCTGAGCTCTTCCTCATCAATCCCTAAGGTATTGGGACTTATGGATCCCATGGCTGGAGCAGTTGCAAAGAGTTTAATGGGTTGATCAGATATTGAAGCAAGAAACTCCATGACACCGGATAGTCCTGCCACAGGATAGACTTCCATGCATTCAGTTATAATGGTGGTGGTGCCCCCGGGGATTGCATACTTTAAAAACTCATCTATCCGATAAAGCCATGCAATGTGGGTATGTGCATCAATGAGACCGGGAATTGCAA
>JALVMZ010000133.1 GCA_027032655.1 Desulfobacteraceae bacterium | reverse complement strand
ATCATATCTGGAAAATCATGGTTTTATTCCAAGGCGCGAAGATTGTAATATCAGAGAATATTCTGAAACGGAAGAATTGGAAAATAGAAAACATCTCATTGCCCTTGGTTTTGCCCACAAACTCGCTGATATCTAAATGCTATAAAATCCATGAGAGCGTCGTCTATTTTATGAATATTCCATATGCCAGGCAAAGTATAAGCGAAGAGGATATTGAAGCTGTCTGTGAAGTGCTCAAATCAGACTGGATTACCCAGGGGCCTAAGGTAAAGGAATTTGAGCAAAAGCTCGCTGAATATACAGGTGCAAAATATACCATTGCTGTATCCAATGGCACACTTGCCCTTCAGATTGCATGTATGGTATTGGGGCTGGATGATAATGCATTGGGGATCACCTCACCCATATCCTTTATTGCATCAGCCAACTGTATAGCAGGTTGTGGAGCAAGGGTTGCTTTTATAGATATAGACCCGGAAACCCTCTGTATTTCAGTAAATAAACTTGAACAATATTGTAAAAAAAATAAAGTCCCTGATGTAGTGATACCTGTTGACTTTGCTGGAATTCCTGCCCCCCTCCCTGAAATCAGGGAATTGTCTAAGCGATTCGGGTTTAAAATAATAGAAGATGCAGCCCATGCCATTGGCTCCACTTATAAGTATAATGAAAGAAAATATCACTGTGGTTCATGTGCTCATTCAGACATGGCTATTTTTTCATTTCATCCAGTTAAGACCATAACCACCGGAGAAGGTGGTGTCATACTTACAAATGATCCTGATCTTGCCAGAAAGGCCAAATTGCTGGCAAATCATGGAGTTGAAAGAGAAAAAAAAGGGATAAAACACTATAACATATTCTCAAGCAATGAAGGTTCATCTTTCAATATCCCCCCATGGTATTATGAGATGCACTATTTAGGGTATAATGGAAGAATAACGGATATTCAATGCGCGCTGGGTATATCTCAATTAAACAGGATAGAGGAATTTAAGAAAAGAAGGCAGAAGATTGTAATGGCCTATAATGATGAATTTAAGGAGCTTGAAGAAAGAGGTCTTGTTATCTTACCCCCCTTACCAGATGGGTCCGACCCCTGCTATCATCTCTATCCATTGAGATTAACAAAAAGAGCTCCGCTTACAAGGGATGAATTTTTTATAAAACTGAGGGAAAAGGGGATATACGCCCAGGTGCACTATATCCCGATATATCGTCATCCATATTACAGAAGACAGGGTTTTCAACCAGAGGATTTTCCTGAAGCAGAGACATATTTTTCAGGCTGTATAAGTTTGCCTCTTTTCCCTGGCTTAAGTGATAACGAATTTCATTATGTTGTGGATACAGTGTTCCACCTTTTAAATAATACTGCAATAAAAGATAAAAGAGCTTTATAAGCAGTCAGTTGATATTCTGAAGGAGATCATCATTAAATTATATACAGATAGATTGATTGTCAGATCTGTAAGATGTTTCAATTCATTATAAAAAGGAAGTCCTGATGAATAAACAAAATTCTGATATTTATATTCGGTTGGTAACAGAATTAAAGGAAATGTTAAAACCTTTAGCAGAGGAGTTTCAATTTAAACTGGCAGTCCTTTTTGGTTCTGCCTCAAGAGGATGGCTGAGGGAATGGAGTGATATAGATATTGCTCTGATTTCAAAAATGCCCATCTGGGAAGATACAGAATTATTTAGAAAATTAAGAGAAGCCTTTGAATCAATAGAAAATTATTTTAAAAGGGATATAGATTTAGTGGAAATAACCTCATACAATATTATTCTACTTAATCGTATATTGAAAGAGGGGATTCTGCTTTACGAACATCAAAAAGGATTTTACAGTTTTCAGAGGCTTCATTGGAGATTTCTGGTTGAGGATAATCTTAAATATACCTTAAATTGGGACAGAATATTAAAAAATAGATTGGATACAATTTGGGGTGCATCATCTTAGATAAACAGTTCATTAAAAGAAAACTCCTTTTTATCACTAAAAGGATAGAATATTTAAATAGATATTCATCAGTAAAAATTGATGATATATCAAAAGAGTTTGAAAAGATTAAGGCAATAGAAAAGGTAATTCAGGAGATAGTTGATTGTGCTGTTGACATAAATCAATATTTAACCGAAGTAATGCTAAAAGAAGAGATACTGAGCAATAAAGATTCATTCTGGAAGATACAGCAGATTATCAATATAGATGATGGATTTATTAGAAAACTAATTGATACTGTTAGTTTTAGAAATGAATTGGTTCATTCATATGATGTTGGCATAAAAAGGGTATGGAAGGAAAGAAAAATAGAGTATTTTGTAAAAATATATAAAAAATATATTGAATCAATATATAACCTAATCCAGAAAGATTGAAATAATGAGAATATAATTGGTTCAGATTGAAGATTATCTAATGATTAGTCCTATTGAATTAAAAGATGATGGAGAATATTAAGACATGCTGAATGACAAAGTGATTCTGATTACAGGTGGTACGGGATCATTTGGTAAAAAATGCACTGAAATTGTTCTTAAAAGATATAAACCCAAAAAACTTATAATATTCAGCAGAGATGAGTTGAAGCAATGGGAGATGCGTCAACAATTACCTGATTCCAAATATGAGTGTATGCGATACTTTATAGGAGATGTGAGAGATAAGGAACGACTTCACAGGGCTTTTCAGGGCGTTGACTATGTAATACATGCAGCTGCCTTGAAACAGGTTCCCACTCTTGAATATAATCCATTTGAAGCTGTCAAAACAAATATCATTGGAGCTCAAAATATTATAAATGTGGCAATTGATCAGGGGGTGAAAAAGGTAATTGCCCTCAGCACGGATAAGGCAGCCAATCCAATAAATCTATATGGCGCTACAAAACTCTGTGCTGATAAATTGTTTATTGCTGGAAATTCTTATACAAAAAGGGACGGAACTATTTTTAGCGTTGTTCGTTACGGTAATGTGGTTGGAAGCAGAGGCAGTGTTATTCCACTATTTTTGAAACAGAAAGAAAAGGGTGTTTTAACTATTACAGATCCTCGTATGACCCGATTCTGGATAACCCTTGAGCAGGGAGTAAATTTTGTCCTTCGGTGTTTTGAAATGATGGTGGGGGGAGAACTCTTTGTCCCCAAAATTCCAAGTATGAATATTATGGACCTTGCAAAGGCAATATGCCCCAGGTGTAAAACTGAGATAATTGGCATCAGACCAGGTGAAAAACTACATGAAATTATGATACCCAGAGAGGATGCAAGGAGAACCATTGATATGGGAGATTTCTATATAATACAACCGGATTTCTTATATTGGAGGCGCAGGTGCAATTATAATGGTTCTAAACCTGTTCCGGAAGACTTTGAATATAATTCAGGAAGCAATCCCAGATTTTTATCCATTGATGAGATGAGAGAATTGTTAAGAAAATTGTAATTTTCTGTAATGGCTACTGAAAAGAGCAATATTCTGCCTTTAGTTCTCGGCACAGCCCAACTTGGTATGGACTACGGAATAGCAAATAAAACAGGAAAACCCCATTTTTTAGAAGCCATTGATATAGTTAAAACTGCAATTGATAATGGAATCATCTTTTTTGATACAGCACAGGCATATGGTAAAAGTGAAGAGATTTTAGGGAGATGTTTTAAAGAGATCAAACCAGGAAATGGAATTGATCTTAAAGTAATAACAAAGCTAAGGCCAGAAATAAATCTTATGGATCAAGAAGAGCTATTTGGTAGTGTGAATATATCCATTAAAAAGCTTAAAATCACCCAGCTTTGGGGCCTTTTGCTTCACAGAGAGTCGATACTTGATCATTTAAATGATTCCATTATCAATAATATTTCAGAGTTAAAGGCACGGGGATTAATAAAGCATTTTGGTGTTTCAGTATATTCAATGGAAAAGGCAAAAGAGTCTATTAATATGAGCGAGATAGATATCATTCAATTGCCATATAATCTGCTTGATCAAAGAGCAAGGAGAGAAGGAATTTTCGATCTTGCAGAATCTAAAAAAAAGAAAATTTTCATAAGAAGTGTGTTCCTTCAGGGGCTTTTGCTGATAGAGCCTGAACAGTTACCCCGGGGTATGGAACATGCAAAGGGATCTCTTTTTAAATTAAGAGAAATATCAAAAATGATTGGTGTATCATTAAAGAATCTTGCAGTATCATTCGTTGTTCAAACATCAAAAAATGCCATGATAATATTAGGAGCTGAAACTTCTTCTCAATTAAAAGAGAATATCTCTATTTTTAGTATGGCCAGAGATATATCATTGCCCAATCTGGATAGTATGACATCTGAGGATCAAACCCTTATAAATCCTTCCTTATGGACAATCCAGAATTGATTATTTTGGGATGAAAATAGTAGGCATAGTTCAGGCAAGGACTTCATCAACACGACTGCCAGGTAAAGTTCTGCTTGATGGTGCGGGGAAACCATTAATCCTTCATATGTTAGAAAGGGTATCAAAATCAGCTTATATGGATTCATTATGGCTCGCCACATCTAACGACGAAACTGATAATGTGCTTGCTGAACTGGTAGAAAGAGAAGGATATAATGTTTTCAGAGGAAGCTTGGAAAATGTGCTTTCCCGCTTTTGGCATATAGGGAAAATGGAAAAAGCAGATGTAATAGTAAGATTAACAGGAGATTGCCCTTTACATGATTATAATGTCATTGATCTCGTAATAGATCATTTTATTAAAAATCAGGATATGGTAGATTATGTATCCAATGTGCTCCCACCATCCTATCCTGATGGTCTTGATACTGAAGTATTTACTTTTTCTATCCTTGATGAAGCTTATTATAATTCAACATCTTCAAAGGAACTGGAGCATGTGGTTCCATATATTCGCAATAAGGTAAAAAAAAGTGGAAGGATCAGCAACTTCAGAGGTCCGGCTGATTTTTCTCATTTGAGATGGACACTTGATGAACCCGAAGATTACCAGCTTATTAAAGCTGTATATGAAGACCTTTACAAAAAAGATAAATATTTCGGATGGCTTGATGTAATTGCGTGGCAGACCAGGGATCTTGCAAGACTGAGTATTAATTCAATACATAAAAGAAATATAAAAACAGTTAGAAAATAGAGTTGATGTGATGAAATTACAAAATAGATACAAAAAGAATAGAGAGCTATTTGAAAAAGTGTCAAAGGTTATACCCCTTGCCTCTCAGACATTCAGTAAAAGCCATATCCAGTATCCAGAATTTGCTCCACATTTTATTGAAAAGGCAAAAGGGAGTCATGTATGGGATGTGGATGGAAATGAATATATAGACTTTATTAATGGATTACTTCCGGTTATTCTTGGCTATTGTGATCCTGATGTTGATTCTGCTGTTATAAATCAAATGGAAAAAGGCGTAATATTTAGCCTGCCATCTCCTATAGAGGGTGAGCTTGCAGAAATTCTTATTAATATCATTCCTTGTGCCGAAATGGTGCGTTTTGGTAAGAATGGTTCAGATGCAACTGCTGGAGCAATTCGCATTGCAAGAGCTTATACAGGAAGAGAAAGGGTAGCTGTTTGTGGATACCATGGATGGCAGGATTGGTATATTGGATCAACATCAAGGGACAAGGGTATTCCGGATGAAGTAAAGAACTTAACACATCCATTCAAATATAATGACATTTCTTCACTTCAGGTGCTTTTTGAAAAATATCCGGATGAATTTGCAGCAGTAATCATGGAACCAATGAATACGGATGAGCCAGAGGATGGTTTTCTGGAGAAGGTAAAAGAGTTAGCCCATAAAAACGGTGCATTATTTATTCTGGATGAAATTATCACTGGATTTCGTTTTCATATAGGAGGTGCTCAAGCCCTTTTTGGTATAGTTCCTGACCTTGCAACCTTTGGTAAAAGTATGGCAAATGGCTATCCAATTTCAGCAGTTGTTGGCAAGAAAGAGTTTATGAAAGAGATGGAGGAGGTGTTTTTTTCTTTTACATTTGGAGGTGAAACACTCTCAATTTCAGCTGCTATTGCAACCATAAAAAAGATAATGGAATATGCTGTAATAGATAGATTGTGGGAGACAGGAAAAATTATAATGGATAATGTATCAAGAATAATTGAAAAATATCAATTGGAATCAATTTTTTCAATAAAAGGCAAACCTCCCTGGTCTATTTTGAAGATTAATAATCATGGAAGTATATCATCCTGGGAGATAAAAACTCTTTTTATGCAGGAAATGCTCAGAAGAGGTGTATTGATATCTTCAAGTCATAATGTATCTTTTTCACATGCTGAGGAAGATATCAGGAGACTCATTGAATGTTATGAGGAGGTTT
>JALVMZ010000132.1 GCA_027032655.1 Desulfobacteraceae bacterium | reverse complement strand
CACTTGGTGTGGAAAAGGCCCTTGACGAATTAGAAGAGAAAAAAGGTGTCCTTTATGATCCTATGGTGGTGGATGCATGTATTGAATTGCTTAAGGGGAAGGATATTGATTCAATATCGAGGCAGATCTATAAGAGAGATGAAAGAGACAATTCAATGGATATACTCATGAAGGCCTCCATTTAATCAATTAATATGACTTAGAAAGCTGGTGCGCCCAGCAGGACTTGAACCTGCGACCTACGGATTCGTAGTCCGTTGCTCTATCCATCTGAGCTATGGGCGCAATAAAGTTAAGAAAATTAATTGGGAATGAGATAATTATTAATTTTATTTTAAGTAAAATATCAAGGAGTGTAAAGACCAATTGTAAAGCCAACAATCCAGTAATCATCATTAGCAGGGACAGGTGGATGTCAATTTCTTAGAAGACCTTAAATTTTAAGGCTCTTTATTTAATTGACAACAGGCAATGGATAAAATGATAATATATAAAACTCATGAGGTGTAACTTATGGACATGAAGGAGACATTAAGGGCATTCTTCCAGGAGATGGTGCTTCCTGAACTAAAGGATATCAAGGAAACCCTTGTAAGGCATGAGGAGAGGCTTAATTCCATAGACAAACGCCTGGATGACATTAATACCCACCTTGTGGATCAGAGCAGAAGGATAGATGATACCAATGAAAGGATAGATGAGCTCAGGGAATCTCTTAATGCCAGAATAGATGAAACAAATAAGAGGATAGACAGACTTTATGATGTTATAGTAAGAAGGGACGAACATCAGAGTCTGAGCCAGAAAGTAGAAAGATTAGAGGAAAGGGTAAGTGCCCTTGAACAAAAGCTCGCAGCATAAACCACAATATGATGATTTAATCTCTTAAAATATCTTATCTTAAAGACACTTAGATGACAAATCATGTCCCCATTAATGTCAGAGAGTTGCTCTTAAAAAATCCTGTAATTACCTCTGCACCATGCAGAATAGATTCGGGTGGAACCTGGGATATCAAGGCAATGGCCCTCCCTATGGAACACATATCACCCATCACCATAAACATTGCCCTTGATTTAAGAACAAAGGTGATTCTGGGGCCATACAAGGATGGAATGGTCCAGGTATCATCAGAGGGATTTTCAGAAATTGAGACCTATCCCCTTGATAATATCTCATTTATGGGGCCCTTTGGTCCATTTCTTGTGGCAATATCCATATTCAGATTTCATGGCCTGAGTGCTCACATTGTATCAGGCCCACCCCCGGGCTCATCACTTGGAGGGTCCAGCACCGCATTGATTGCCCTTATCCAGGGACTCTCTAAGATATCATCCAGCATTGGGGAAAGAGGAATTTCAAGGCAAAAGCTACACAAACTGGCATATGATATTGAGGATGGGGTCCTGGGCGGATACTGTGGAATGCAGGATCATGGTGCTGCCATTTATGGTGGAGTAAACAGATGGCTGTGGCATTACACAAGAACACCCCCTGTAAAAAGAGAGTCCCTTCTGGATAAAAAAGGGCAGAAGACCCTTTCACAGATGATTCTTATTGCATATTGTGGAAGGTCACACTTTTCTGCTGATATAAACCGTAAATGGGTTCAGGAATTCCTCTCAGGCAGGACAACCAATGCATGGGTTGAAGTAAATCATATTGTCCATGAATTCGGAGATGCCCTTAAAAACAACAGGTGGGATACAGCAATTAATCTATTGAAGGAAGAGATGAAGATCAGGAGAAAGATAACGCCTGATGCCATAATACCCATCACAGAGAAAATGATAGATATAGCGGAATCCCTTGGATGTGGAGCAAGGTTTGCGGGAGCAGGGGCAGGAGGCTCTGTGTGGGCATTAGGGATGCCCCATGCAATATCCAGACTTAAAGCTCTATGGTCTGAACTGTTAATGCAAACAGAAAATGGCAGGATTCTCCCTGCCAGTATTGATGGATTAGGTGTAAAATAAACTTAGTGTTTTATGTCCTGATAAACCGATTCACACTTCCCCTTTTCAAATATGGGTCTGAACTCCTTTAAAAGTGCATTTGTTGCCCTTTCCACCATCTGGACATCTTCTTCAGTAACATTGCTCATATCTATCTGATCTATAGTCTTCCTCAAGGTCTCAAACTGGGATAGAAAATCCAGCTCCCCAAAATGCTCTTTTAGTGTATTATGAACATCAAGAATGGTTCCGATGCAGGATTCCACCCTGATACGGAATTTGTTCTTCGTATTCATGCTGACACTATACCTTTCCTGTTTCCACTAAGGTATCAAAGAATACTTTATAAAATCTCTCATGCTCTGAAATGGCCCTTTTTAAAATTGCTCCCAGTTTATCGATATCATTTTCATTCACCACCAGATTGGCACTCTTTGCAAACGCCATCATATTATCCATTGTCTTGAACTCTGAATCTATCAATGTAAGAAACATCCTTCTTCTAACAGACATGGAAAGGTGATTGAGATACCTCATAATAGGGCTATCATCAAGATCTGTTCCATCAAAGCCATTGGAAAGTATCAAGAGATCAAAGTGATGAAACCTCAACTTACCCATGGCATCTCGCACATTTGGACTCTCAATGAACTTGTATCCCAAGGATTCCACGGCCTCTTTAATCTTACTGGTATGTTCTGGGTTGGTGTCCATCACCAGGGCAAGCCTGGCATCCTCTTCAATAAACCCCAGGGATTCATCCATACTATAGTCATCATAGGAATAGGTTTCTTCATATACTGGCTCCGATGGCCTGGCAGATGGTCTTCCAGAATCCTCCTTTTTAGGTCTGGTATCAACAGTAAATTTCTTCTTACATTTGGGACAGTTTATAGCAACCAACTGGCCTTTTGGGAGTTTCTCATCAGGAATATTTAACTTCACCCCACAGTGTTCACATTTTACTTCCATATACAATCTCCTTATCTTCTTCTTGTTGCCTTTCGTTCATAGTCCTTGTCAATGTCAAGGCCCTCAATGGTTGTGGTCTTCTCTCCACGAGCTGATTTGATGGTATCTATCCCTCTCTTTACAATGGCCTTCCTTGAGGCATAGGCCATTGCGGTATCTTCAGTAATCAGACCCTTTTCATAGAGCTCGAGTATGCACTGATCAAATGTCATCATCCCAAATGCCTTGCTCTGTTCAATTATCTCATAAAATGTCTTGCCCTCGGATTCTCCATTAAGGATCGTTTCTTTTACCCTCAGATTAGAACCCATTATCTCAAATGCCGCAACCCTTCCACCTCCTACCTTGGGAAGCAGTCTCTGGCATACTATCCATCTCACTGTATCTGCAAGCCTGATCCTTATCTGCTTCTCCTCTTCCTGGTCAAACATACCCACTATCCTGTTTATTGTCTGACCGGCATCCACTGTATGGAGTGTGCTTAACACCAAATGACCTGTCTCAGCCGCAGAAAGACCAATCTCCACTGTCTCCCTGTCTCTCATCTCTCCTACCAAAATCACCTTAGGTGCCTGTCTCAGTGCTGCCCTCAGCCCTGATGCAAATGTATCAAAATCTGTTCCCAGCTCCCTTTGATTAAAAGTAGCCTTTTTCTGTGAATGGACGAACTCCACAGGATCCTCCAAGGTTACAACATGCACTGATCTGCTCTCATTAATCTCATTTAACACTGCGGCAAGTGATGTGGATTTACCACTGCCCGTTGCACCTGTAACCAGAATTATCCCATTCCTCTCCTCGGTCATCTTTTTAAATGCCTGGGGCAGTTTCAGTTCATCAATTGTTGGGACACGGGTTGCAAGCTGACGCATTACAATGGAATAATAGCCCTTCTGGGAGAATATATTCACCCTGAATCTGGCCTTCCCAGCAAGTTGATATGAGGAATCACATGAGCCCTCTGTTAACAGGGTCTTTGTCAATCTTCTATCGCCATTAATAAGGTTAAGAGCGAAAATCTCTGTCTGAAACGGTGTTAATCGTTCAATGGGAGGATTTGTTGAAACTGGCTTCAATTCCCCAGATGATTCCACCTGAAACGGTTTGTCCACAGTTATATTGATATCAGAGACATCGTCATAGGAGGAAAGCATGGTTGAAAGTAGCTGGTCAATCTGTTGCTGCCTCACGGTTACCCCTCCTTCCTTAAAACAAAGATTAATAATTCAGTTAAACTTCTGTAAAATCCGAGGGAGCATTTTTGAGAAATGGTCTGAACTTTGCCTTATCATTTGCCTTATTATAGGCATCATCAGGTGAAATCCTCCCTTTCTGGAGGTGCTCCATTATGGCATCGTCAAGGGACTGCATACCATACTTTTTCCCCGTCTGAATCATCGAAGGTATCTGGAATGTCTTGCCTTCCCTGATAAGATTCCTGACAGCAGGGGTTGCAATCATTATCTCCAGTGCAGCTACCCTGCCCTTTTTATCAATCCTTTTAAAAAGCGTCTGTGCTATAACTGCCCTGAGTCCATCTGCCAGTGTATTTCTTATCTGCTCCTGTTGATTCACAGGAAACACTTCAATCACACGATCAACTGTCTTTGCAGCGCTTGTGGTATGAAGTGTTCCAAAGACCAGATGGCCTGTGGCAGATGCTTCAATGGCAAGAGATATGGTCTCCAGGTCCCTCATCTCTCCCACCAGGATTATATCGGGGTCCTCTCTCAATGCCCCCCTCAGAGCGGCTGCAAAAGAGCGAGTATGGAGCCCAACCTCCCTGTGATTTACCACTGCCTTCTGGCTCTTGTGGACAAATTCTATGGGGTCCTCAATGGTGAGAATGTGGTCCTTGCGGGTCTTATTTGCCTCATCAATGATTGCAGCAAGGGTGGTGGACTTTCCACTTCCAGTTGGCCCTGTAACCAGCACCAAACCTCTGGGAAGAGACGCAAGACGCCTCACAATGGGGGGAAGTCCCAGTTCTTCACATGTAAGAACACGTGATGGAATCTCCCTGAATACTGCACCAATCCCATACTTCTGCTGGAAAAAATTGGCACGATATCTGGCAAGTCCCGGAATCTCATAGGCAAAATCCACATCCCCTGTCTCCTCAAACTCCTTTATCTTGGGTTCAGGAGTAATCTCATAAAGCATTGCCTTCAGCTCATCATTGTCAAGAACCTTATATTTTACCCGTTCAAGGTCCCCCTGAATCCTTAACACTGGCTGTTGGCCCGCGATAAGATGAAGGTCAGATGCTCCCTGATCATGCATGAGTTTAAAGAAGGCATCTATTTGCGCCATATATCTACCTCCCTCTCAAATTCATTTATTATAGATTAAGCTAAATTATATTCAACATGAAAATAAAATAACATGATAAGGAATCATAGAAATCCTGCCTTGACAGTTCAATCTGATATAGTTTTATACATCAGTATGGCATTATGTCCTGAAGGATAGAACCCTGGCCTTACTTCCAGGTCCCTGTAACCCATCCGGTGAAAAAGTCCCTTTGCTGTAATATTGTCACATGCAGTATGAAGATATATTCTGGGTATCTTTTTCTCCACTGCATGGCCTTCAATATGTAAAAGCAATGCACTTCCAATACCCTGTCTTTGAAACTCAGGGCTGACTCCTACTGCCAGTATCTCCCTTGAAACTGGATCCATATCAATCAATGATGATATCCCCAGCATGATAAATCCCACTGGTTCTCTCTTGAATAATGCAACCAGTGATATGGTCTCAGGGGATAAAAACCAGTCTCTGGCAGGTTCTCCATACTCTCCATAAATGCTGAAAAGTGTTCTGCTCAATTCCGTAATAAATTCAAGATGACCCTTTTGTGATCTTCTAATCTCAATATCCTTTTTATACCTGAAATAATCCTGTATGCGCTCTTTATTGAATGATCTGTCATATCTTAAATGAAAACCCTTCCCGGTCTTCATTAATGAGATATTTCTTTTGGAATCACCGTCCTTTCCAAACCTTCCTGAAAGACCCATTTTTACAATCTCTCATGAAGATATTTAAGGAATATTCCAGAACTTTCCATAAACCTTTTTGAATGACCTGACAACATCATCCATAATTGAGTCTCTTGCATTCTTTAATATTTCATTCACATTTGTCTTTTTTATATCTGATAGCTCCATCAACACCGCCTTTACTGAATCCCTCAGCCCTTCTATATGATATCCTCCTTCCAGGCTTATGACCACCCTATCATCAGCACACTCTTTTGCCAGCTCCATAATAGACCTTGTCATTGCAGAGAAACCTTCTGGGGTAACCCTCATCCCACCCAATGGGTCCTGATAATAGATATCAAACCCTGCAGATATGAGTATCAATTGAGGCCTAAATTGAAGGACAATGGGCCGAAGTAGATTCTCCATAAACCATACATACTCTCCATCCCCATATCCTGAAGATAGGGGGAGATTTAC
>JALVMZ010000131.1 GCA_027032655.1 Desulfobacteraceae bacterium | reverse complement strand
ACCTCATAGATTTCTACAAGGACAGCATTCTGAAGAATGTAAGAGCAACGCAGGAGGAACTGAAGAAATACTACGAATCACATAAGCAGAATTACACAATCCCGGCAACAGCCAGGATAAGGAGGATAGTGGTATCGGATTATAAAACTGCGAGAAAACTCTACGGAATCCTGAAATCCAGCCCGCAGAAAATGGATTCCCTTGCCAGAACTTACACAGAAATCGAAGCGGAGAAGAAAAACGGTGGATACAAGGTCGTGACGGAAAGAACATCTCCCGACTATATAAAGAAAATCGCAAAATTCAGACCCGGAAAGGTTTACCTGTTCAAATACAACGATAAATGGCACCTGGTAAAAGTGAACGAATACAATCCACAAAGGTTGAGGTCCTTTGAGGAGGTGGTCTTTAATATCCAGAAGAGGCTTGACTCCCAGAAGAAGGCTGAAGCATGGAAGAAGCATCTCCGGGACTTGAAAGAAAAATATCATGTTAAAATTCTCCTGAAGGAAGAGAAAAAGAATGAAGGCAATTAGCAGGGATAGGATAAGGGAAATGCAGGAGGAAATCCTGCACCTGAAGAAGCAAAAAAATGCCATAATCCTGGCACATAATTATCAGCTGCCGGAAGTTCAGGATGTGGCAGATTTCGTTGGGGACAGTCTGGGGCTTGCCAGAAAAGCTGCTGAAACGGATGCCGATATGATCGTCTTCTGCGGAGTGAACTTCATGGCAGAAACAGCGAAAATACTGAATCCAGATAAAACCGTTCTCATACCTGATACCGGCGCCGGATGTTCCCTCGCAGACTCCATAACTGTCGAACAGCTCAGAGAGTGGAAAAGACAGCACCCGGATGCAGTGGTGGTCTGTTATATCAATACTACAGCCGATGTTAAAACGGAATGCGATTACATATTTACCTCATCCAATGCCGTAAAGGTGATAAATGCCATTCCCCCCGACAAAGAAATTCTCCTCCTGCCGGATAAATATCTCGGTATGTGGGTCAAAAAGGTGACTGGAAGGGAGAATATCCACATCTGGGACGGCGCATGCCATGTGCATGCCGGGATGTCTTACGAGGAAATGAAACAGCTGAAAGAGACCCAGCCGGATGCAGAACTCCTGATACATCCGGAATGTGGATGCAGCAGCCAGTGCCTTTACAACAGCACTTTAAACAATGGAATAGAGGTTAAAATCCTCTCCACAAGCGGTATGATAAAATATGCATCTCAAAGCGATAAGAGGAAGTTCATCATTGCAACGGAAGTGGGTATCCTATATCCTCTCAAAAAGAAGAACCCGGATAAAGAGTTTCTTCCAGCGAACAGGGAAGCAGTCTGCGAATACATGAAGATGATAACGATAGATAAGCTTCTGAAGTCCCTCCAGGAAAACATTTACGAGATAACTCTGCCGAAAGAAGTGATGGAGCGGGCATACCTGCCCATAAAAAGAATGCTGGAGCTGGCTAATTGAACAGGGCAATTATTTTATTGACCCTATCCATAATATTACTGACGGTGATATTAAAGGGCTACTACAGAGTGGAAACGGTCAGGAACGAGTATGTGGGGGCTAAAGATACGTTGATATCTATTGCAGAGGCAAGATATGCTTCTCTCGACTCCCTTATAAAGTATTACCGGATGAATTTTTCCGAAGAATCCGAGATTATAGATGAAACGGAGAGGGCTCTGAGCGATTTTCATAAAGGGAACATGAAATCGATAGAAGGACTGGAAAACTACATATTCAATATGAATAAGAATCTGGAAAGCACGGATATGACGGATGTGAGAGTGGACTCAATTCGTATATTTCTGTCTCATATTGAGGAAAGCAATAACCTGTTCAGAAAAGCCCTCGATAGATATAACAGTACAATTGCCCGCTTCGAAGAAATATATTCGAATCCCTTTTACAGTCTGTTTGCCAGATTCATGATAGGAGAAAGACCCATGCCCATAACCATAGAGCACAGATTACTGAATGTGAATTTCCTTCCTGTGGAGCACATCTCCGC
>JALVMZ010000130.1 GCA_027032655.1 Desulfobacteraceae bacterium | reverse complement strand
TTCATTGCCGATGAATTTTTCTCTTAACTTCTCGGGGCCAAGAAAGCTCACATCCCCACAGGCGCACTGAGGACACTCAGCCCTCACCCTGTATTTTTTCTCAGACATTTTTTCCTCCGTTATGCTGTTTATTTGAGTCTTGGATCGGCCCCCGTCTCCCCACATTCAGGGATATAACAGGATACATCCATAAACTCGCATTTTTCCTTGCATGAGGGACACTCCTCAGGCGGTTTATCCGCGCTGAGGGTATATCCACAATTACTGCATTTCCATTCTGCCATTTTTGACTCCTTTTTTAAATTATTAGTTACTCCTCAAATTGACCATATTAATTGAAAATGAACTTCTATCATTGAGAATCATCTGCAGGAGGTGTAAATGTTCTCATACCCAATTCCCTGTCCAGCATAAACATCCCATGTTTTGAATCCCCTATGATGAGAAGTCTCTGAACCACTTCATCTGCGCTCTCTTCTTCTTCCACCTGCTCTGTAACAAACCACTGGAGAAAGATATGGGTGGCATGGTCTTTCTCCTCAAGAGCAAGTTCCACCAGATTATTTATAAGTCCGGTAACTTTCTGCTCATGTGCATAAACCGCCTTAAATGCATCCAGAGGTGATTCCCATTCCACAGGAGGGGATTCAATCGCTTTCAAGATCACTCTTCCACCTCGCTGAAGCAGATAATTGTAAAATTTCATCGCATGGGTCATCTCTTCCTGATACTGAACCTCCATCCAGTTGGCAAATCCCTTCAGATTAATGGAATGAAAATATGCTGCCATTGACAGATAAAGATATGCAGAATAGATTTCTGCATTAAGCTGATCATTCAATGCATTCTGTATTTTCTCTTTTATCATTTTTACTGTCCTTTCCAGTGACCATGTAAATTACAATATTCCCTTGCTGTAACATTCTCAGCCTGTATATTGAATACAGCTTCAGGTGCCTCACCTGGTTTCAAGAACTGGACATATGATCTGTCATCTGCAATAAGTTCAATCCACTGGATATAGTGTTTCTCCTCCATGGGATGGGCAACGCTACCCACTTTAACCTTATAACCCCCGTCAATCTTCTCAATGACAGGCACATGTTTTTCTTTTGCAGCGTCAACTGTGTTTTCTTCCAGCAGCTTCATTGGTTGGCCACAACATGAAAGCTCTCCTTTTCCACCATATAAGACCTCAACAATATTTCCACAAACCTCGCATTTATAAACCTGTAATCTCTCCGCCATTTTTATTACCTCCTTATTCTTTAAAATATTATAACTTAATCTCCTTTTTTAATAGTTCTCCCCAAGTAATTCAAAATAGGCCTGTGGGTGAGCGCAGGCAGGACATGTATCAGGCGCCTCTTTACCTGTATGCAGATACCCACAGTTCCTGCATCTCCATACCACCTCTTCATCTCTTTTAAATACTCTCCCTGCTTCAATGTTGGAAGCAAGTGCCCTGTATCTCTTCTCATGCTGTTTCTCCGCAACAGCGATGTTTCTGAATACTTCAGCTATTTCATGGAATCCCTCATCATCTGCTATTTTTGCAAACTCAGGATACATCTGGGTATGTTCATAATTTTCACCTTCTGCTGAAGCCTTTAAATTATCAAGAGTTGATCCAATTACACCTGCTGGAAAACTGGCTGAAATTTCAACTTCCCCCCCTTTTAAGAATTTAAAAAGTCTTTTTGCATGCTCCTTTTCCTGGTTGGCGGTCTCTTCAAAGATAAATGCAATCTGCTCAAAGCCCTCCTTTTTTGCCTGAGATGCAAAATATGTATACCTGTTTCTTGCCTGTGATTCGCCTGCAAAGGCGGTGAGGAGATTCCTTTCTGTTTTTGAGCCTTTTAATTCTGCCATCGTAACACCTCCCTTTTTTAAATTAATCTACCTTAAAAAATACCTTTGATTTTGAACCACATACCGGACAGGTATCAGGTGGTTCACCCTCACATGTATATCCACAAACAGAACACACATAATAATCCATCTCAGGCAGGTTCTCAATGTTATCAAGTGCCTTTTGATAC
>JALVMZ010000129.1:1059-2045 GCA_027032655.1 Desulfobacteraceae bacterium | reverse complement strand
TTTCATCATTTGCTGAAGTTGGGCTTTCTCCTTTCAAGAAATGCGCTTATACCCTCTTTTGCAGCCTCAGTGCATGCAATCTTTCCAAAGCCCTGATACCCGATTTCCAGTGCCTCATCTAAGCTCTGGGCCTGAGATGCCTTCTCTATGGTATCAGCGGCAATGGATACCGCCTCTTTGCTGAGGGGCAGTTTCCCTGCCGCGGGCTCATCAGGGAGATTGATTGGAGGGATATCTATTTTGCCCTCAGGTATTCTTGGAATACTTCCTGACAATCTTTTAACTTCTTCAATGGCAGATTTAATGAGCTCCGGATAACTGCTCACAACCTTTGTGATCATCCCTATCTTTTCTGCTTCCTCTGCCTTAATGGGCCTTCCAAGGCATACCATCTCATGGAAGAGTTCTGCTCCATTGGGCCACTTTCGGTATGGGACGACACATCCACCAATACCGGGCAGGATGCCCAGGGTGATTTCAGGGAATTGAAGGGTTACGCCTTTCATGGATACAATACCATGACACCTGATTGCTATTTCAAGTCCACCACCCAGAGCAAGTCCATTTAAGGCTGCAACAACAGGTTTATTCATCTTATCCATATATTCCTGAACCTTGGCGCAATCCCTTGCATACTGTGCTGATGCCTCAAAGTCACCAAGCATCTCAGGAAACTTCCCTATATCTGCGCCAGCACAGAAGGCGTTCATTCCGTAGCCTGTGATTATAAATCCTTTGGTGGATGGGTCATTTTCATATTCCTTTAATACTGATAGTATCTCATCTGTAACTTCATCATTTAGTGCATTCATTGCCTGTGGTCTTCTTATGGTTATAATCTTAACACCCTCAATTTCATCCACAATAATGAACCTTCTGAAGTCAAGATAATATGAAATCTCCTTTGATGGTCCGGGGAATCCAGGGCGATCCTTTTGAAATCTCTCCATTATCCTCTTTACTTCATCTTCACCCAGGTCACGCAT
>JALVMZ010000129.1:0-1049 GCA_027032655.1 Desulfobacteraceae bacterium | reverse complement strand
AACCAAGGGCAATCTGGCATCCAAAATTAAGATCCTCCTTTGTGCCTATGCCTCTATCAATTATGTCAAAGGACTGGGAAAAGAGAATTCCAAGGAGCCTGTCCCTTACGGTTTTTCGTATATCCTCAGGCACATCAACGGGGGTGCCAGGCCTGTGTGTATTCCACCTATCAACTGATGCAAGGATTGGAGCAGGTCTGTAATGCTCCCCTTCTTCCATCTGAAGGGTATTTGTCTCAATTATTATGGGATTTCCATTTGCAAGGTTTAACACATAGAATGGTCCCGCAAATACGAATTCCTCTGCCACCTTGTCAATCTGGGTTGCTGATGCCTTATCCAGAAGGTAACATGCATCGTTGCACCAGTTATCAAATATCCTATCCAGCATAAAACAGATGGCATTATCGGTTACAATTGGCACTTTCCCGGTGCTGGCGAAAAACCAGCAGAGGTAATTTACCACATCATCGCTTCCACCTTCCCACCTGATAACCTCCACAGGCAGACTCCTCCATGCAGGGGCAAAGAAATGGGTTATGGTGGTCCTCTTCTGATTTTTCATCTTTGAAAATATCCTGTCAGCAGGGATTGAACTTGTATTGGATGTTATTATGGTATCATCGCTTACAAGTTCTTCCACCTGCTGGAATATCTTCTGCTTTAATGGAATGTTTTCAGTTGCCGCTTCTATTACTAATTTGCAGTTTTTAATCTTTTCATATTCTAAGGTGTAGATTATATTTTCCAGCACCTTTTCAGCCTTCTGTTCAGTCATTTTCTTCTTTTCAACAGCCTTTTTTGCATAGCCATTCAGTCTTTGCTCCGCAGATTTCAGTGCCTCTTCCCTCACATCCACCAGGTATAGCTTAATTCCGGGCATGGCACTCTTGAGATAATAGCCTATGTCAGGCCCTATGGTGCCCGCTCCAATTACTGCGATCTCCTCTGGCAGATCACGATCTGTTTCATAAAGAAGTGGATTCAAAAATCCAGGATATAACTCTTTTCCCATATCCAATTCCTCCTATTTTTGATCATTTTAATAT
>JALVMZ010000128.1 GCA_027032655.1 Desulfobacteraceae bacterium | reverse complement strand
TTTGGTTATAGGAAAAGGCAACAATCATGCCAATAGTCTCATTTATGGATGAGAATTATTTAAGTAATAGAAAATACTATTAATTCTGCATGAATTGTGAATTTCTTGATTAATCTTGATTTTTTTTCTTGCCATTAAAGTGTTAAAGTAATATATTTAACACTTGTTAAGGTTTAACAGGGGGAACTAAAGATGTTTAAACAGGATTTAAATGTCTATTGGAAGACAGTGGTGGAAACCATACAGGATGGAATAATGATTGTGGATAAAAAAGGCACCATCGTATCCACAAATAGTGCCATGGATAGTATTGCCGGATACGAAAGAGGTGAATTAATAGGAAAACCATGCACCATATTAAACTGTGAGCTATGTCTGGTGGCAAAAGAGGAAGATGATGAGCACTGGTGCAGGTTATTCAGGACTGGAGATTTTAGAAAGAGGAGATGTGCTTTACAGAGAAAGGATGGGCGTTATGTTCAGGTTTTAAAGAATGCTGCACTTTTGAGGAATAGTGAGGGTGAGATTTTTGGTGCAGTTGAGACAGTTACAGATATCACTGAATTGATAGAAAAGGACCATCAGATAGAAGAATACAAAAGGGAGCTTTATTCGGAAAATGGTTTTCATGGGATACTTGGTAACTCCTCGATTATGCAGAGGATATTTGACCTGATTGAGAATGCTTCCAGATCAGATGCACCTGTTCTTATAATGGGAGAAAGTGGAACTGGAAAAGAGCTCGTTGCCCAGGCTATTCACCAGCTTGGTCCCAGAAAAGATAAACCCTATATAAAGGTCAATTGTGCGGCATTGAATGAATCCCTGCTTGAAAGCGAGCTTTTTGGTCATGTGAAGGGTGCATTTACAGGTGCATACAGGAACCGCCAGGGTAGATTCGAGGCTGCAAATGGGGGGGATATATTTCTGGATGAGATAGGGGACCTGCCCCTTTCAACTCAGGTAAAACTGCTCAGGGTCCTGGAGGAGAAGGTGATAGAAAGGGTTGGTGACAACCGTCCTATTCCGATAGATATTAGAATAATTACCGCCACTAACAAGGACCTTCAGAAAATGGTGAAAGAGGGGGATTTCAGGGAGGATCTATTTTTCAGGATTAATGTAATTCCCATTTATCTACCTCCTTTGAGGGAGAGGAAAGAGGATATCCCCATCCTTGCCCAGGCCTTTTTTAATCGTATAAGGCTCAAAACAGGAAGGGATATAACTGGGATCTCAAGGGAAGCAATGGAGCTCCTGATGGAATATTCATGGCCAGGAAATGTGAGAGAGTTAAAGAGTAGTCTTGAATATGCCTTTGTGGCATGCCATGAAAGTCTGATACAACCCTCTCATTTCCCTCCCCATATAACAGGCTCTGTGGGGGAAGTGAAGACCGGGCATAAGGAATCTCACAATCCCAGCAGGGATGAACTTAAAAGACAGGAACTGATAAAGGCACTTAAGGACGCGGGTGGGAATCAATCTGAGGCCGCAAGGATACTGGGAGTCTCAAGGGTGACCATCTGGAACAGGATGAGACGGTATGGAATAAGCCTGAAAAAAGATTTAGGGGCATAATTTCTGGCATAAAGATTGCATCTAAAAATATTAAAGCCTTTCAATCGCCTCCTTTCATTAGGCACTTTTAACCTTCATTGGAATGGGCTACCTGTATCTGAAAGGTAGCCCATTCTCTTATCATGGGTGCTGAGTCGCATATTACAACAAAATTCTTTGATGACGATTATTATGGTGATACAGGATGTGCTTTTTCATACCCACAGTCTAACTTACATGAATGGTGTCTTTTTTCCTGTAAACCAGTGCCTGACACACAGCTATTGGTCTTGCTTCTGAGTCCCGGACATCAATCTGGTATGTTGCGGTCCTTTTAGTTCTGTTAATCTCCTTTGCGGTTGCCTGGAGTGTATCACCTGCCCTTGTTGGGGCAAAGAATGTTATATTCATGTTAAGGGCAACTGCAACTGTTCCATGGGAGTTTGATGCCATTTCAAAGGCCTCATCCACTATGGCAAACAGTGCACCACCGT
>JALVMZ010000127.1 GCA_027032655.1 Desulfobacteraceae bacterium | reverse complement strand
CAAAAAGGGTGTGGAGGTTATTAAAAACTCAGGTTATACCTATGAAATAGGCGCAATGGGAACAACTGTTGAGATTCCTGACCTTGATAGCCTCTTTAACCTGATAAAAAAGATACATCAGGCCCATGTCCAGGAAGGGGCAAAAAGGATAATAATAGACCTCAAGGTGGATGACAGAAGGGATAAAGAGGCCACTATTATATCAAAGAAATTATCTGTATCATAAATATATGAATTAATAAAACCACATTAAACAATAACATTGATCATGAATGCAACCAGAATGCATTTAGAGAGTTTTGTAAAAAATAATTGATATTCCGTTTGTCATCCTGAGGGTGTCGATATAGTTATTTTTCGTCTATTTTTTGTCATCCTGAGGGTGTCTGAAAGACACCCGAAGGATCTATGAGATGCTTCGGGGCTTTGCCCCTCAGCATGACGGATAAGGTAATTCCAGATATATGTTAAAAAAGATATCATCTAATTGAGTTTTGCAATGCTATCATTTATTTGATTGGAAGAAAGACATCTGTGTCTCAGGTTGATGTCTTTATAAACAGTTTGTGACATAATATAACAAAATTAAATGGCACTTAGATTATACACCAGCAATCGCCTTGAAATTCTGGCAGATGCCTTAATAAAGGCACTGAAGAACCCTCTTAAGTCGGTATTTTCCCCTGAAATAATAATTGTGCAGAGCAGGGGGATGGAAAGATGGATTTCCATGCAACTTGCAACATGTAATGGCATATGCGCCAATTACTGGTTTCCATTCCCCAATCACTTTGTAAAATACCTGTTCAGCAAGATCCTGCCTGAATATGATCTCAAAAGACTGCCCGATCCAGAGTTCATGGTATGGGATATAATGGAACTCCTTCCCCGGATGATAGGAGACCCTGCCTTTGAAGAGCTGAAAGAGTTTATTAAAGGCAAGGCAGAGCTCAGAATCTTTCAACTCGCCCTCAAAATAGCAGAGTGCTTTGATCACTATCAATTTTATAGACCCGGGATGCTCCTGGACTGGGAAAAGGGTAAAGGGAATCACTGGCAGGCAAAACTCTGGAGGGAGGTGAGTAAGAAATATGACGGAATCCATTTCGCTTCTTTAAGAGAAACACTCCTTAAAAGATTACAGGAGGGGGGCCACGAAAATCAGGACCTGCCGGAGCGGATATCCATTTTTGGCATATCATTCCTTCCCATCTTCCATATGGAAATCACCAAGGCAATATCAAGGACTGTGGATGTAAACCTATTTTTCCTCAATCCATGCAGAGAATATTGGGAAGACATATCATCCTTTACCGAGATAATAAGGAGAACAAAACGACTCAATCTATTATCCATCACACCTGAAGACCTTCATTTTGAGACAGGAAACAGTCTTCTTGCATCCCTTGGAAGGGCAGGGAGGGAATTTCTTCATATTATCAATTATTTTGAACCTGATGAAGAGCTCGAAATGTATGAACCCCCTGAAGAAAAAAGAGGGCTACTGTTCATGATTCAGGATGACATCCTGAACCTCAGGGACAGAACGAACCCTTCTTATGGAAAATCAAGCATATCATCTTCTGACAATTCCATCCAGATTAACTCCTGTCACAATCCTATGCGTGAAGTGGAAGTGCTCCAGAACTTCCTATTATATGAATTTGAGAATGACCCGGAGCTCAAACCAGAAGATATACTGGTAATGTGTCCGGATATAGATAAATACTCTCCTTATATAAGGGCCGTATTTGATATCTCTCCGGATGATCCCAGGTGGATACCATTTAACATCTCGGATAGCTCATTGAGAATGAGAAATATAATTGCAGAGCCGCTCATGAAAATACTAAATATACCCAATACAAGATTTGAGGCATCAGCGGTATTATCCATTCTGGAATCTCCGTATATTTACAGAAGATTTGGAATATCTGAAAATGACCTTGAGCTGATTAGAAAATATGTTAATGAATCAGGTATTAGATGGGGTATTGACAATGAGCACAAAAGACAGATTGGGCTTCCGCCCGTAGAGGAGAATACCTGGCTTTGGGGTCTAAAAAGATTAATCCTGGGATATACCATGCCAGAAGATGAAAAGGAAATATTTGGTGATATCCTTCCATACAACATATCAGGTGATGATATTTCAACCTTTGAGGCCTTTATCTCTTTTTTACACAGCCTGTTTGAGACGATAAATCGACTGTCTCAAAAACATCCCCCGGAAAAATGGGCAGAAATACTTCTTCAGGTCATTGATGAATTCTTCTTAGTGGATGAGAAATACCAGATGGAGCTGGAATCCATAAGAGAGGCAATCATTAAACTCAAAAACATAACCTCAATTTCTGATACAAAGGGCAAAGTGGGTATTGAGACAATAAGATATTATCTCGGGAAGATCCTGAGGAAATCTTTCTGGAGCCACAGTTTCCTGAGCAACGGGATAACATTCTGCGCTATGCTCCCCATGAGAAGTATCCCATTTAAGATAATCTGCCTGATAGGCATGGACTGGGATTCATTTCCCAGAAAAGACCATGCCCCCGGCTTTGATATGATAAAGAATTCCCCCAGAATCGGGGACAGATCGATAAAAAACGAAGATAAATACATATTTCTTGAGGCCATTTTATCTGCAAGAAAGAAGTTATACATAAGCTATGTGGGACAGAGCATGATGGATGATACAAAAATATCTCCGTCCTCGGTGGTAAGCGAACTAATTGATTATATAAAAGAGGGATTTTTATCTGACCAGGGTAAAGACATTGAAGAACATATCATTACATATCAAAAACAGCATCCCTATCATAAGCACTACTTTTCAGGAAATAGAAAACTCATAAGCTTCTCAGAAGAGGCATTCAATGTGGCAAAATCCCTCACGGGCCAACGTAAGGATAGCTCCCCATTTATAGAAAGTCCTCTTCCAGAACCAGATGAATCCTTTAAAAAGATAGATATTGATGATTTAAAGGGATTCTTCAAGAATCCTTCCAGGTTCTTCCTGAAAAAAAGACTCGGAATAGAGCTTGAAGATATTTACGAAACGAAAAAGGATAAGGAACCATTCTCCCTGAGTGGACTTGACAGGTATCTTGTTGATCAGGAAGTAATGAAACTCAGGCTCTCAGGCACTGAGCCCCGTGATATCCATGTGAATGTAAAGGCAAAAGGACTTATCCCCCATGGAAATATGGGAAAATTGCTAATGGATAAGATTATTCATGGTGTGGATCATTTAATCAATAGAATGAAAGCCCATACAAAAGAAACAAAGGAGGAATCCATTGATGTTCACCTGGATATAGATGACATAACAATAATAGGAAACATAGCTCCTCTTTTTGAAAAAACAAGTATCCACTTCAGATATGCAAAAATCAGGGCATCTGATCTGCTGAGTGCATGGATAAGTCACTTAGTATTAAATGAAATCTCAGGTGATATTACAACTGTAGTTATTGGTTTTGATTCCGATTTTAAAAAAATTAAAGAATATAAAATAAATCCTGTCTCCCGCCCCGATTCCATTCTTGAAAGACTGATCCGGAGATTCAAGGAGGGTTTGAAGGCGCCACTTAGGTTTTTCCCGGAATCATCTTATCAATATGCCTCCCATTTGAAAGAATCAGAGCAGAAGGCCATATCAAAGGCAAGGGGTGAATATTTTGGTTCGGATTATAATAGAGGAGAAAGTTCGGATCAGTATCTCAAACTCTGTTTCGGAGACACAGACCCGTTAGACTCTGAATTTATAAAAATATCAAAAGAGATATATACTCCCTTACTACAACACATGAAAGAGGCATGAATATGACTTTCCCCGAAGAATTTGACATTCTAAAATCTCCACTTGAACGGATAAACCTCATAGAGGCAAGCGCAGGCACGGGTAAGACCTATAATCTTACAGGACTTTACATAAGATTATTACTTGAGAAGAATCTGGACATTGAAAACATCCTGGTTGTTACATTTACAAAATCAGCGACAGAGGAATTAAAACAGAGAATAAGGGATAAGATAGTTAAGACAATAGAGTCACTATCTTTAAAATCATCAGAAGACAAAACAGTATTGAACTTAATTGAGAGACTAAAGGACAGATCCCGTGCCCTGGCCTCATTAAAAACACAGTTAAGAGAATTTGAAAGGGCTCAGATATTTACCATTCATTCATTCTGTATGCATATACTTCAGGACTTCGCATTTGAAACAGGCTCAATGTTTGAATCCGAATTTATTGATAACCAAAGTGAACTTCTGCTTGAGACAATTGAAGATTATTGGAGAAAGAACCTGAATCATGAATCCCCTCTCTTTCTTACTTACATCCTGTCAAATAATCTATTCCCTGAGAATATAATGAAATTAAATAAATTTCAGAATATTATCCAGAATCAGTTTTTAAACATCAATCTGCCGCATAAAGTGCCCGATCCATCTGAAATGGAAAAGGAATTTATAGCCATATCTAATCAGTTGAAGACCCTATGGCATGAGGAAAGAGAAAATATCAGGCAGATATTAGAATCACATAATGGGCTAAATCAAAAAATATATAAACCTAAAAAAATAGAAGAATATCTTGAAGACATGGAATTCCTATTAGAACTGGAGCCAGTGGATATATTTTTCAATAAAGATATTGATAAACTCTCCATGGAAAAATTAATAAAGAGCACTAAACAAAGCTTCACTCCACCCAGGCACAGGTTCTTTGTTTTATACGGCAGACTTATAGAGCTTAAAAGCTCCTTAAAGGAACACTATGACAGAAAGATACTTTCAATGCTAAGGGCATTGATTGAGTATGTAAAAAAAGAGATAAGGACAAAAAAAGAAAAACATAACATAAGGACATATGATGACCTCCTATTGCTTGTCTATGAGGCACTGAAGTGCAGAAGAGGCGGTATCCTTAAAAATGCCCTCCGGCAAAAATACAGGGCAGGGCTTATCGATGAGTTTCAGGACACAGAGCCAATTCAATATGAGATATTCAAAGAGATATTCCCCTCTGGTTCGGGGTGTCTTTTCTTAATAGGAGACCCGAAGCAATCCATCTACGGTTTCAGGGGGGCTGATGTTTTTACATACATAAGCGCAACAAAAGAGATTGAAAGTAAGTTCACGCTAAGTAGCAACTGGAGGGCCAGGAGGGGGCTCATCTCATCCATAAATACCATATTTTCCAGAAAAGAAGATCCCTTTGTCTTTCCTGATATATCCTACCTGCCTTCAAGTCCGGCCAGTGAATCCCAGCACAATGAAATTAAAATAGATGGAAAGGACCCCCGTGCCTTAACCGTATGGTTCCTGGACTCAGGGAGTTTTGCCCAGGAAGGAAAGGCTATAAATAAAGAGATTGCAAAGGAGACAGTGTTTCATGCAATTGCAGGGGAGATAATCAAAATCATGGAACTATCAAGAGATGGGAGGGCCTCTATTAAGGGAAGACCCATCAGGGCCTCAGACTTTGCAATACTTGTTACGGATAACAGGTATATAAAATCCATTCAGGACATATTTGCCTCATACAGGATACCCTGCGTCTTATCAACTACCATATCCATCTTTCAAACCGATGAGGCCATTGAGATACTCAGAATACTGAATGCAATATCAAATCCAGGGAGAAAAGAACTAATCCGTTCAGCACTTAGCACTTATATGATAGGACTGAAGGGAGAGGATATTGAAAGACTAAACAGTAATCCTGATCACTGGGAAGGGTGGATAACAAGATTCAAGGAGCTCTCCCACTTATGGAAAGATAAGGGATTTATGAGAGTAATCCAGTCACTTATTGGTAAAGAAGGGATTCTTTTAAATCTTGCAAAATACACAAATGCAGAAAGAAGACTTACCAACACCATTCATCTTATTGAGATTATAAACGAACATACCACGAACAAACACCTTACAATAACAGAGACAGTTAAATGGTTATCTGACCAGATTAAAGATCCCCCTTCTGGAGCCGAAGATTATCAGCTAAGACTTGAAACAGACGAAGATGCTGTGAAGATAGTCACGGTGCACAAAAGCAAGGGACTTGAATATCCCATAGTATTTGCTCCGGTGGGATGGGAGTTCAGGAGACAAAAGAAAAAGGACAGGCTTCTCACCCTGTATCACGACCGTAAAGATAACATGAAACCTGTGCTTGAAACGGGTGTGGATAATAACTCCATGGCCTATCAGATGTCAGAAATGGAAAGGCTCTCAGAGGACATAAGACTGCTATATGTGGCAATGACAAGGGCGGTTTATATGTGTTACATCATTTGGGGAAAGATAAATACTGCCGAAAATTCCGCACTCTGTTATCTCCTTCATAATGGCAGATATGAGCCCTTAAAAAAATCAGCCTTCAAGGATATGACGGACGAGGAAATCTTTGATGATCTGATAAAATTAAAAGATAAATGCCCGGATGATATAG
>JALVMZ010000126.1 GCA_027032655.1 Desulfobacteraceae bacterium | reverse complement strand
CCAGCTTTACCTTAGGAGGTAAAGGAAGTGGAGTTGCCTATAACCGTGAGGAGATGGAGGAGCTTGCAAAGGCGGGACTTGAGGCCAGTATGATATCAGAGATACTCATTGAGGAATCCCTCATAGGATGGAAGGAATTTGAATTAGAGGTAATGAGGGACTTTAAAGACAATGTGGTTATTATATGTTCCATTGAGAATTTTGATCCAATGGGTATCCATACCGGGGACAGTATAACAGTGGCACCTGCTCAGACCCTTACAGATAGAGAATATCAGGACATGAGAGATGCAGCCATTGCCATTATTCGTGAGATAGGGGTTGATACCGGGGGTTCAAACATCCAGTTTGCAATACATCCAGAGAATGGTCGGATGGTGGTAATAGAGATGAATCCCAGGGTTTCGAGGAGTTCTGCCCTGGCATCCAAGGCCACGGGTTTTCCGATAGCAAAGATTGCAGCGAAACTTGCAGTGGGTTATACCCTTGATGAGATTCCAAATGATATTACAAGGGAGACTTATGCCTCTTTTGAACCCACCATTGATTACTGTGTGGTAAAGATACCCAGGTGGGCTTTTGAGAAATTCCCGGGTGCAGAGGATAGGCTGACCACTTCCATGAAATCCATTGGCGAGACCATGGCAATAGGAAGGACATTTAAAGAGGCACTCCAGAAGGCCATCAGGTCACTTGAAATAGGAAGATACGGCCTGGGCTCTGATATACCCGAAGATAACAGTTCACCTCCCACTGATGAGGAGATAGAGGAGAACCTGATACACCCCAATTCCAGGAGGATATTTTACCTGAGAGAGGCATTCAAAAAGGGATTTTCCATAGAAAAGGTTTATGAACTGACAGGGATTGACCCATGGTTCCTTTATCACATTAAAGACATCTTCTTAAAGGAACAGGAGATAAAAGGGCTTTGCAAAAACGGGATTTCCATTGAAAAATGGGAGCCTGAATATCTGAGAGAGGTTAAATCTTACGGGTTTTCAGATATACAGCTTGGAAGGATATCCGGGAAGGATGAATTAACAGTTCGGAGAATAAGAGGCTCAAAAAACATAAATCCTGTGTATAAACTTGTTGATACCTGTGCTGCTGAGTTCGAGGCATATACACCATATTATTATTCCACCTATGAAATGGAAAATGAGATTAGAACAGATGAGAAGAGAAAGGTTGTTATCCTGGGCGGGGGGCCTAATCGGATAGGCCAGGGGATAGAATTTGATTATTGCTGTGTGCATGCTTCACTTGCCCTCAGGGAGATGGGCATACAGAGTATCATGATAAACAGCAATCCGGAGACTGTGAGCACCGATTATGACACCTCAGATAAGCTGTATTTTGAGCCCTTAACAAGAGAGGATGTGCTCAATATAATTGAACAGGAAAGACCGGAAGGGGTGATAGTTCAATTTGGTGGACAGACTCCTTTAAATATTTCTGTCCCCTTAGAGGAGGCTGGAGTAAAGATCCTGGGCACAAGTCCTGATAGCATTGACAGGGCAGAGGACAGAGAGAGATTCCAGGCCCTTTTAAAAAAATTGAATCTGAGGCAACCGGAAAATGGGGTCGCCACATCGTTTGATGAGGCAAAAAGGGTTGCTGAGAGTATAGGATATCCTGTGCTTGTAAGGCCATCTTTTGTGCTGGGCGGAAGGGCGATGGAGATAGTCTATGATGAGAAGGAACTGGAATACTATATGAAGAATGCTGTTGAGGTGTCTCAGGGAAAACCTGTGCTGATAGACAGATTCGTTGAGCATGCAATAGAGGTGGATGTGGATGCCATATCAGATGGTAAAACCACTATAATCGGGGGAATAATGGAGCATATTGAGGAGGCAGGTATTCACAGTGGTGATAGTGCCTGTGTGCTCCCTCCTATATCCCTTGAAGGACATATTATTGAGCAGATAATGAGATATACAAAGGCCCTGTCAAAGGAGCTTAATGTTGTAGGGCTCATGAATATCCAGTATGCAGTTAAGAATGATATAATCTATGTGCTGGAGGTAAATCCCAGGGCATCAAGGACAATCCCATTTGTTAGCAAGGCAACAGGTGTGCCACTTGCAAAGCTTGCAACAAAGGTGATTATGGGATATTCCCTTGAGGAAGTGGGGCTGACCAAGGAGGTGGTGCCAGATCACATATCTGTGAAAGAGTCTGTATTTCCCTTTGCCAGGTTCTCAGGGGTTGACACAATCCTGGGCCCTGAGATGAAATCCACTGGAGAAGTAATGGGGGTTGATAAGAGTTTTGGACTTGCCTTTGCCAAGTCCCAGCTTTCAGCAGGACAGAGGCTTCCCACATCAGGAACTGTCTTTATCAGTGTAAGGGACGAGGACAAGATGGCAATCCTTCAGAGTGTTTTTACATTATATGACCTGGGGTTCAAGATAGTTGCCACAAAAGGGACATCAAAATTCCTTAAGGCCCATGGTATCCAGAATCAGATGGTGAAGAAGGTTCGGGAAGGAAGACCCAATATTGTTGATAAGATAAAGAATGGAGAGATTGATCTCGTAATAAATACCACAAGTGATAAGAGGGCAATATCAGAATCATATGACATAAGAAGGACAGCCCTTACAATGGATATACCTTATACGACAACACTTGCTGGAGCTAAGGCCACATCACTGGCAATAAAGTCAATGGTGGAGGGTGAAATGGGGGTAAAGAGCCTTCAGGAATATCACGAAGCAATCCATAATCCCAAACCATCCAGGAGATAATCCAGGCATTATTTCCCATGGTTCGACCATTAAGGGGGTCATTTTCTATTTATGATTTGAAAAAATCGAAAAATCTTGATTAAATCTTATTTGATTGAACATGTTAAGCAATAATATCAGGGAGGTTTTTCAGTTGGATAGACCAAGGGAGGCCTGTGGAATATTTGCAGTCTTTGGCCATCCAGAGGCATCAAAGCTCTGCTATTTTGGACTCTATGCACTCCAGCACAGGGGGCAGGAAAGTGCCGGTATTGTCACTTCCGATGGAAGCTCAGTTATGGAACACAAGGCTATGGGACTTGTGCCAGATGTGTTTGATGAGCAGATACTGACCCGTCTTAAGGGACACATTGCACTGGGGCATGTGAGATATTCAACCACTGGGTCATCCCTTCTGGTAAATGCCCAGCCATTTATTATAAGATATGCAGGCAAGACCATTGCCATTGCCCATAACGGAAATCTTGTAAATGCAAAGATAATAAGGAATGAACTGGAAAGAGATGGCTCTATCTTTCAGACCACAATGGATTCTGAAGTGGTCTTACATCTTGCAGCCAAGACCATGAGGGATGGGCTTGAAAGGGCAATAGAGAACACCATGAACAGGATAATGGGGGCATATTCCATTGTGATGCTGACTGAGGACAACATAATAGCATTCAGGGACCCTCATGGTTTCAGACCCCTTTCACTTGGAAGGATTGGGGATGGATATGTGATTGCATCAGAGACATGTGCTTTTGACCTGGTTGAGGCACAATACATACGGGATGTGGAGCCCGGGGAGATACTGGTTATAAATAAGAACGGGATAAAGAGCATACAGAATATTAAATGCCAGAAAAAGGCGCACTGTATATTTGAGCTCATATACTTTGCAAGGCCTGATTCAACCATATTCGGTCAGAATGTGTATCTCTTCAGAAAGGCACAGGGAGAACTACTGGCAGAAGAATATCCTGTTGATGCGGATCTTGTAATGCCGTTTCCTGACTCAGGCAATTATGCAGCCATAGGATATGCCCATAAATCGGGAATACCCCTTGAGATGGGTGTAATCAGAAATCACTATGTGGGGAGGACATTTATACAGCCTTCCCAGAGCATGAGGGATTTTGGAGCTAAAGTGAAATTAAATCCTGTAAGAGAGCTCCTCAAGGATAAAAAGGTGCTTATAATTGAGGATTCCATAATAAGGGGCACAACAATAAAAGCAAGAATAAAGACGCTCAGGGATATTGGAGCAAGGGAAGTGCATATGCTGGTTAGCTGTCCACCTCACAGGTTTCCCTGTCAATACGGTATTGATTTCTCAACTACTGGGGAGCTGATAGCATCTCAGAAGAGCGTGGATGAAATAAGAGACTTTATAGGACTTGATAGTCTTGGATATCTGAGTCAGGAAAATCTTGTAAAGGCAACCCACATACCTGAAAGGGATTTCTGCCTTGCCTGTTTCGATGGTAAGTATCCCGTTAAGATTGATAAAGATTTCTCCAAATACTGTTTTGAATCCCCATAATGGTATTCTTCCAGTTTATATGATTTTCCCTCTGATGTGCCAGAGGTAATTATCTTATTGATTTTTTTAAAAAATGATATTATTATAAGTGCTCTAATTTTTTAAGGAGGTGATATCGATGCCAGAGAATCTGGTTGTTACTCTTCCAAAGGAGATGTCTCTTGCAGAGAGGATTGCTGAAGCCAGCAGGCAGATTAAAGAATGGATCAAGTCACTCGAGGACAAGGTGGAAGGTGGGGCAGATAGACTTCAGCTTGTAAAGTCAGAACAGACCAAGGATAGCTTTAAATATTATTATTCCATATATACCAGAAGGGAGCTTTCTGCATCAGATGTAAATGCAAGGAAGAGATAGGCAGATGAAGAAGATAGAGGCTATCATAAAACCATTTAAACTTGATGAAGTAAAAGAGGCCATCCTCTCGGCTGGTGTATCAGGAATGACCGTTACTGAGGTGAGGGGGTTTGGAAGACAGAAGGGCCATAAAGAGGTTTACAGGGGGGCAGAATATGTTGTGGATTTTGTCCCTAAGATAAAGATTGAGGTGGTGGTTCCTGAAGATATTGTAACCGATATCATTGATGCTATAAAGAAGAGTGCATATACTGGAAGCATAGGGGATGGCAAGATATTTATACTCCCGATGGAGAAGGTAATAAGAATAAGAACAGGAGAGGAAGACAGGGATGCCATTTAAATTCTTCTCTCCCTATCTTCCAATTACTATTTTAATAACTTAATACAGTTTTTTCCACTCTTTGGCAAATATTCTTCCAACCCTATCCACCTGAGAAGGATCTATTTTAAGTGCCCTTGCAACTTCCTGATATAAGGCCCTTCTGTCCCTGTTTTCAGCACTTATCATTGCCTTTAAATCCCGTTTTTCTCTGAGAGACAATCCTTTCAGGTTTCCTTCCTTCAAATATCCATCGTCCCCTTCAATTATCATGCCCTTTTTATAATATGGTTTTAGCCTCTGATATCTATTTTTAAGTCTTGCCTTTAGTTCTCTGATTGTGGCATTGGATACCGTGATCTCTTCCTGTGCAAAGCAGTATGATGGGGATATTACAAATATTATTTTTTTAATATTATGAATATAGGAGTCCTTTTGTTTTTTTGGTTCAGGGGCCTTCTGCTCCTGCCCACCTCTTACATCCTTTACTATTTTCCCTGCAACAGACTCCACCTTTTCCTGAGGAAAGTAAATATTAATTGTTACGCAGGAAAAAATAAATCCAGCCACCACCATGATATAAAGATAGATTCTCCAGCGCTTATTTATCATATTAATCCCCCCTTTTAATTAATAGTAAAATAATAACCTATCAGGAATTATATGGTCAATACCTGTATAGTATTTATTTCATTGTTTTGGGTCCTTTTTTGATGCTCTTTATCCTGCGGAGCATTTCATTAAAACTGACTCTGTTTTCAGGATTCTGATTAATAATATTTACTCCAAAAAAAGACCCTCTTTTGACCAGATACTCCACCCCCCTTTCCTTTATGGTGCCATTGATACTGAACATGTCATTTTCGAGTGTGGCATGAATTCCTATCTTTTCATATGATAGCTCTTTGAAAAAAGAACCAAATATCCCTGCAAAGCCAGATGTTATACCACCTCCACCTCCGATTTTAGAGATGTTATTCACTGCTTCCACACTTATTTTCTGGGGGATTCCAGGTCTCTTCACTGACTCAATTAGAAGGTCAAATCTCTCAGGTTGAAGACCTGAAAACTGAAGGTCTCGAACATAACCCCTGAGAACACCCGTTATTTTACCAAATTGAGTATTTTTGGTGAGATCTGAGAGCATGATATTGTCCCATCTGGCATTAAGTTTCAATCTGGGATATCCGGATGTCATATTGAGTATCCCTATATCTGATATTATTATCTGGCCTCCAAAAAGGTCTGCTCTTAATCTGCCTTCTGTTTCAAGAGAACCATCTTTAAATATTATTCTATTCAGTGCCCCATTCAGAGGCGCCCGCTTTATATGGGGATATATGGATTTTAAAAGGTAAGAGAGATCAAAGTTATTAATTCGCATGCTGGTTTCAATTACAGGTATGTCCGAATAAGGTCTATTTATTTTTATTTTCCCAAAATGTATTTTCCCACCTGGCATCCTGAAGTCAACTCCATTACTGGTTGATATTAAATCCGGAG
>JALVMZ010000125.1 GCA_027032655.1 Desulfobacteraceae bacterium | reverse complement strand
TTGTAAATCTTTCCATTTCATTCCTCCTTTCTTAACTCTTAACTGTGGGGAGTTCTCCCACTCCCATAATATCCGGCTCGCCAAGGAGTAGGTTATTATTAATATCCTCCGCCTTAGCCTCAGGAAACCCTTCCAGCGCCTGGATAGATCCCTCTGGTGTATTCCTAGTGGGATACTTAAACCTCTTAATCCTTCCATCCCTGAATTTGATTGTCCACATGATGTCCTGGCTCCCCCTCAGTGGAGTTGATGCAGCACCCAGCGGCATAAAATCAGCATATCCTCTTACATCCATTGCCTGCTGTGGGCAGATCTTTACACAGCAGTAACACTCCCAGCAATAGGTTGGCTCCTGATTGTATGCCTTCATCCTCTCTTTATCCAAGACCATCAAGTCATTAGGGCAGATATACATGCAAGCTGTCTTGTCCTGCCCTTTGCAACCATCGCATTTTTCATTAATGACATAACTTGGCATTCCTAAACCTCCTCATTGAATTAGTTAAGTTAACAAAATTAAATTCAGCATTAGATTTAAATCACATAAATATCAAAAACTTACCTAAGCCCCACACCTCCTTTCTTAAAAGATTCACTATTGAATTTTATTCCTTGTGCATTTTTTAACAAAGTCTCTTTATAATCGATTCTCAATCTCTGTCAAGCAAAATCTCACACATACCCGTTATTAATACTGGCTTAAAAATTCTTCCATAATATCAATACTTTTCTTCTCTATTACCTTATCAAATATGGCGTCCTTGACCTCCCTTGGAAGGAGCTCAATACTCTTTGTTGTGGCACTGTCAAATTTTGCTGTCGGAAAGAGCTTCAATATCTTATCTTTCTGTTCATCATTGGCATATACCCTTATCACCTTCATGCCTGCAAGCATCTCTTCACACATATCAGCAAGGCCTGCAGCCTTGAGCTTCTCATATCTCTCCTCATTAACCCAGATATTAATGGGATATTTCTCTTCTGCCATGATTTACCTCCTTCTTATGTTAACCTTCCATTGGTGGAATTGTAAAAACAGGTGTTCTCTTCTCTAAATACTCATCTGTAACAAATGGGGAGCCGAAACCATACTTCTCCGCACATTCCATAACAAGGTCAAACACCTCAGGTCTGAATATAAGCCGTGGGGGTTTGACCCCATCCTGCACGATGCTCCTGATAACGGTTCCGCTGAACTTCTGCCATTCATCCCTGTGATTGCAAAGCCCTTCAGATGTAATCTCGCCACAGTGGGGGCAATATAGCCAATTCATGGAGTAAACAGGGGTAATGCTCAGATCATCCTTAACAGATGCCAGGAGATGATGTGCATCATATGGACCATAGTATGTTCCTACACCAGCATGGTCTCTTCCATACATGTGGTGTGTTAATCCCAGATTTGCCCTCAAGGCTGCATGAAAAACAGCCTCTCTCGGACCAGCGTATCTCATATCCCAGAATGTAAGTGACGTCATATGATTGTGATCGCCAAAGTATCCCGCCTTTCTCAACTCATCCTGACACAGTATTATAGCCTCATCGATGTAGTCGCCCTTCCTCTTCTCACCTATGATTGCATTTACAAGAACCCCCACAAGGGGTTTTTCAATGGGGAGTTCAGCATATGCTTGAAGCCAGGCACCTTTCATCAACCATTCATGTCCCGTGTGAGGAACATTCCTTGTTTGATGGGCAACAATCCTCTCCCATCCTTTTTCCCTGAATCTTTTCCTCATCTCAATGGGTGGAATAAAGTATGGATCAAACGGAGGATTAATCTTTGGTTTATTTACCAGTGTCACCTTCCCACCAATAAAGTTATCTTTATACTGATAGGTCCTTGCACAACCCGGGTGTTTCTCCTCTGCTGTGCCATATACCGCCTCACACATGGCCCTTTTATCATACTTGTAGATATCCTCCACTTCCAGAATAGCCATGGGATTTCCCATGTAAGTAAGCAGAAGCTTATCACCCTCTTTTACATTGTAATCAGATATCTCCTGATCTGAGAGGTCAAACAGAATGGGGATACTCCATACAACACCATTTGTAAGCCTCATGTTTTTGCAAACACCATCCAGGTCAGCCTTACCCATAAATCCCTCAAGAGGGCAGAAAAATCCATAGGCTATGTCAATAATTTCATTTGCAATCTGGCTCCTTACCGGGATCTCAGGAAGCCCTTTTATGGCCTCCTTTGCCTCAGAGGGATCCATAATCCTCTCTACAATCTCTTTACCACCATGTCCTATCTCTGCCATACATTCTCTCCTTTCTATTTATATAAAATTTTAGAAAACTAACGAAATCAAATAGTTAAAAGGGCTTAAAAAGGAATTGTGAATAATATCTCAAGCAGTAATCATTGTCAAGTAAAATATAGTTGAGGCCTGATTTTTTTAAATGGATTAATCTATATTGATTAATTCGAAATCTTCTTTAACAGATATGATGGTTTTGATTTTAAAAGTGTGGGAAACCGAAACTATTCTACCCTGAAAAAACTCTCTTCAAACTCCCTTTTCCACTGATACTTTGCCATAAAAAGAGCAGGATACTTATCCGGTTCCAGAATTATGGATGGATCAGCATCTATCCCTGCCTGTCTTAATGCAGACAATATCTGTGAAGGCTCAGGTGGACAGCCCTTAACCGCTATCATCTCTTTTATATCAGGGCTATCTTTATTTAGTTTATACATGCATTTACCAAGCAGTATGGTCTTATTCATCTTTCCACTTGGTCTCATCCTTTTTCCTGTGAGTATCTCAACTCCATCCCAGGTCTGTCCCTTCCAGGCCCTGGCAATTGCGTAAAGCACTACACCATTTAGGCCAGAACAATATGTGCACAGAGTTGAATCATATTTTGGATAGGAAAGCCCTTTTATCCCCATTCTAATTAATGGTATCGGCAGTGAATTATCATTTCCATATGGGAACTCATATTGATGAAATGAGGCCACATCTTCAATCCTCTCTCCTATTACATGCACATCCGTAAGATCAGTGGATCTGTGCTTCTCCATCAAAGAATTCCTTATATAAGTGATATCAGCGGGTTCGTAACCCAACAATTTTGCGCCCACCTTATCTGCTGAATATACATCATTTGAAGCAACCAGAAGATCACTCCTCCTTGCCTTGCCATCATATGCTGGCCCCCGCTCAATGGTATAGATTCCGTCAATAAGCGTAAACATGGGTGGCATCTTATCCGCTAATTTTGAGATCATGAAATTTAAATCCTTAACTGGATCAGCACTATGGCACCTCTTTCTTGAATTTATATCAATCAAACCCTTCAGGTTTTTTATTCCAAGACTTACCACTGCCTGGGCATGGGTCTTTAATACAGGGAGATTTACTATAAAATCACTCTCAATTGCATCCTGATTAAAATTGAGTGATATTCCTCCTCCCAAATCCACCCTTTTAAATGGTCTATCGAACACATTTATTACCTTAACACCGTATCTTTTGCTTAGCTCATTATAACCCAGGGTCTCAAAAGCGTGAGACGGTGTATCTCTATCCTTTGGATGGAAAGTTACAATCCCTTCTCCTAATGTAATGTTCCGAACTCCATGCTCTTTCAGAACCACCACCATATCATGCACAACCCTTGAAGTTGTAATAACACCCCACTTTGGAAAATCAACTGCCTTTGACCAGAAAACCACATTGGGCTTGATAAATACACTGGCATCTGGGCTCAGGCCCTTCAGGCCATTAGATAGTTCAACAGCCTTCTTCACAGATTTATACGGTTTGCTATATCTAACAATCGAAACCAGATATCTATCCATAATAATTCTTTTAAAAACTCCTTTTTGAAATAAATTGATTTAATTCCTGAAGTGCCAGTCTCTCATTGGAATCCGGGATATGCTCTAAGTAACTATTGGCTTTTTTTGTGTAAATATCAATCTGTTCCTTTACCTTATTAATAATATAAGTGTTTTCCCTGATATAATTAACGACTCTTTCATACTCCTGTTGATCCATCTCCCCATTTCTTATTCTCTCCTTCAGCTTCAAGGATCTATCCTCTTCCATCTCAGAAAATGCATAGATGAGAGGCAGTGTTATCTTTCCTTCTCTTAAGTCCTTACCAACGGGCTTCCCCATCTCGGTTGAGGAGGATGTATAATCAAGGAGGTCGTCCATTATCTGAAATGCGACTCCCATATTTATTCCAAACCCTTTAAGATTATCTATAACATTATCAGGAGCTTTACCTATAACAGCACCACCAGCGCATGCGGAAGAGATGAGGGTGGCAGTCTTTGCAATAATGATTTTAATATACTCCTCCCTTGATATATCAGGATTATTGGAATAGATTAGCTCCAGTATCTGTCCCTCTGCCATTATCTTTGTTGTGTCTGTAAGGAGTCTCATGAATTTTTGATTTCCAGATTGAACAGCTATTTTGAAAGAAGTGGAATATAGAAAATCACCCCCCAGAACCGCTGCATGATTCCCCCACAATCTATTAACAGATGGCCTCTTCCTCCTTATATAGGCATTATCCAGGACATCATCATGTAGGAGTGAAGCTGCATGGATATATTCAAAGACCACCGAAAGGTCATATATATCATCTCCCGTATAATCTGTCATCCTGGCGCTCAGGACAAAAAGCAATGGCCTGAGTCTTTTTCCTTCAGCGAGGAGGATATGTTCTCCAATATCTCTTGCAAGACTGACTTCTGTTTTGAGATTTTCTTTGATTGCACTTTCAATTCTGATAAAATGTTCTCTGTATCTATCAAGTATATTATTTTGCAACTTTGATAACCCCTTTTAAATCATACTCTGTAGCATCCTTTATCATAACAGGAATCATCATTCCAGCCTCTATTTTTTTATCAGCTTTAATAAAGACCCTTCCATCCACCTCCGGTGCCATAAAAACGGTGCGACCCTGTAAGGGAAAATCTTTGTCATATGATTCGCCCTCAATCAAGACCTCCTGGACCGTTCCTATTTTCCCTCGATTTTTTCTAAGAGATATCTCCTGCTGAATAGTCATCAACTCTTCAAGTCGTTCCCGGGCAATCCTTTCATCTACCCTATCCTTGAATCTATATGCCCTTGTTCCATGCTCAGGACTATAAATAAAGGCACCCAGGTTATCAAACTCCGCCCATCTTATAAAATCCAGTAATTCTCTAAACTCCTTCTTACCCTCACCCGGGAAACCCACCATCATTGTGGTCCTGATGCAAATATCATCACTCTTTGACCTTATCTTCTCTATCAAATCGTATGGGTTAATCTTTTCAGAATAACGGCCCATCCGTTTAAGGATATCAGTGTTCACATGTTGTAATGGAATATCAATGTAAGGGCAGACAATCTCATAATCATTTATTATATTAAGGAGTGAATCCTTTATCTTCCAGGGATGACAGTAAAGGAGTCTTATCCATCTTATCCCTCCAATGCCAGCAAGAGCCTCAATAAGCCGTTCAATTGAATAATCTCCTTCAGTATCCACACCATACATGGTGGTATCCTGGGCAATAATATTTATCTCTTTGACCCCATTTTGAGCCATTCCCTTTGCATCAGAGATAATTAAATCAAACGGTCTGCTCCTGTAAGGTCCTTTTATAGAAGGTATTGTGCAGAATGAACATCTGTTTGAACACCCATCCGCTATTTTGAGATAAGCACTCCACGGGGGTGTGCTTTGAATCCTTCTGGAATATCCTAAGTCTCTAAATGAATCACAGGGCTCTTTTATGACTACCCTTGAAGGGGCATTAAAATCGTCCTTGAGGTAAAAAAGGATATCCTTTACACGGCCTACCCCAAACCATGCATCCACTTCTGGTATCTCCTGCTCTAACTTGTATCCATATCTCTGAACCAGACAACCCATAACAAAAAGCTTTATAAGTTTACCATTCAGCTTCTTTTCTGCAATTCGAAGAATAGTCTCAATGGATTCCTCAACCGCGGATTGGATAAAACCGCATGTATTTATTATCGCAATATCTGCCTCATCAACGTAAGGCACAACAACATACCCACTCTCTTTTATCATTCCAATGGTATATTCACTATCCACCAGGTTCTTTGCACACCCAAGACTTATTAAAACCACCTTTTTATTAATTTTATCCAATTATTAAACCGCCCCCGCTTTTTTAAAAATCTCAATCATGTCAAGACGATTAATCAATTCTGTAAATAATTCCCCCATTATCCTTTCAAGTTGAGACACACCCATTATCTTAAGCCTCTCAGATTCTCCGCTTATGGTGCGAAAGCCAAAGACTTTATTATCTTTTATTAATTTCGCCTCATACGACATCTCAAAATGCCATGACCTATTCCTGAAATCTATATAAAACCTCTTAAGAACAATCAAAAGAGTGTATGCTTTTTTATCCCTTTTACTGGTAATAATTGCACCCTGGGATTCAAGCCTATTTTTAAATGCCTCCTTTATCACTGTCTCCACATCATAAGTGCCTACCCTGAAACCGGGATCACCCTTCTCCGAAATGGCAAATGCAAATCTGCCTGTAAAACCTTTTAATTGGTCTTTTGCGCCGGGACCGAGGAGTCCCTCCTCGGCTCTCTGATCTTGAAAAGAGATATATATCCTCTTTCCTTTAAGAATACCCGAAGTCTCCGGGAGCTCATACCTTACATTTATTATCTTCAGGGAAGCACAGAAACTAAGAAATAACAAACCTGTAATTAATATCATAGTCTTTTTCATGGGAAGACCTCCTCTTTTCATCTACACTTTTTAAGATACTTGAAAGGAGACTAAATGTCTATATTTCATAATATCCTTTTTATCTTTGACACCCATATCAAAAATCCCTATAATCCAAACTACAATAGTATGATTTATTCAGATTAATATTTAATAGCCAATTCTCAAAAGAGGAAAACCAGTGCCCCTTCATATTATTTCTATTGAAATGAAACAGGCTCCTTAAATTCCATGAAAAAAGTTTATTTTTATTAATTTTAATTTTATTGGGAGGGAGACATGAAACACAGAAATTTTTTATTAATTACAGGGCTCCTTGTCTTACTATCATTCATAACCCTTGCAATGGCCCAGGGCAATCCTCAGTTTACCCCTCCAGGAACGCCCCAGAAGATGAAATCTGCCATAGAGAAGAGCCTGAAAAATGATAAACAGGCCCAGAAAACAAGGCAGGTTATTAAGCCAGGGGCAAAGCAGGGGTATTTAGGGGTCCCTGGCGCTCCATCGCCCAATGTAATAATCGGGCTCCTGTGGGCCATATGGGTTGGATGGATCTTCTCCACTGTGGGTGCATTTGGTGGAATCATGGCAGGTGTTGGTCATATTACGATCTTTGGTCTGGGTGATTATGCAAAATCATTTGGAAAAGGCCATCCTGTAAACAAATTAATTACTGACTCCATCCGTGTATCCAATCAATGGCTCGTGGGCCTGAGCGGGCTCATATCATCTTTTAATTATTACAGGATGGGAAGACTTGTTGCCCCCCTTGGATTGTGCTTAGCTGTGGGTGGCATTGGCGGATCATGGCTTGTTCCAGTGATAACAGCAGGGAAAATATCTCTCAGGTCCTATCTGGGGTGGTTCGGAATTGCAGTATTTGCCATAGGTGCCTATCTGATTTATCAGTTAACCCCCGCATGGGCAGCCAAGAAAAAGGAGAGCCAGGCTGCTGCACAGGCATATGAGAAGGCAGTGAAGGAAAAGGCGGATACCAAAGAGAAAGGTGTGAAAATTATCCAGGGCTCATGGACATTAATGATAATTGCCATTCTCTGTGTGGTGGCCTCAACACTATGGATAAACCTAATTGGTGCCGCAAAATGGATGGCATTCATATTACTTATAATTGGATGGGTTCTCATATTCTTCATGGGTAAGATAAGATTTACATTCTATGGACAGGAATGGGAATTCAGTCCATGGGTCCCGATGCTTGGAGGAATCTTCATCGCGGCTATAGCTGCATTCCTCGGGATTGGCGGTGGATTCCTATATGTGCCCTTTCTTACCTCGGTTACTGCACTTCCCATGTTTCTTGTGGCCGGAACCTCAGCCTTAGTGGTGCTGATTGGAATGATCATTTCCATATTTACATATATGGTGGGAAAAGGAGTTCTGGTATCCTGGGGTCTTATTGGTTTTGAGCTAATTGGTATTTTTATAGGTTCAATGATAGGCCCCCGCACCTCAAAGTATATCCCGGATAAAGTGCTCAGGATAATATTCATAGTTCTTGCATTTTATGTTGGCCTGAGATACACAACCAAGGGATTCTTTGGTAAGAGCATAGTGCCACCATTCTAAAAAATAATGGGCTCGGGCAAATAAAAAGGCCCGGGCCCTAAAAAACAGATATGGACTGGATAACCGCTTTTATACATTTCATTGATCCATTTCTTATAGCACCATATCGCTGGTTTCAGAATCCCATAATTGGATGGTTTGTCGGCACATTTATACTTACGATATGGACGGTTATTTTGGGGGATATCACTATAGCCATTGGCTTTCGAATAAACCTCTCCTATGTAAAAAAGGTGCTGGAAAAAACGGGATACTACCATGAACAATCCATCAAGGCAAAAAGCATGGGTGATGAGGATTCTTATAAAAAGATAAACAGGCTTGCCAATGAAGAATTTGGGAGATCATTCTTCCTCCTTATGGCAATGGGAATGGCTTCCCTGTGGCCTCTATTCTTTGCTGCTGCATGGCTTAATGAAAGATTCGGACAGATTACTTTTTTGAACCTGCCCGGATGGATGGGAGGATACAGGATAAATTTTATTGGACCTCTGGTATGTCTTTATATTATTGCAAGATTTACCATATCAAGAATAAGAGGATTATTCAGCAAGATGTTACACCAGAGCAATCAAGCAGATACATAACAATATATACTCCAGTTAATATTACGAAAAAATACCTTGAAAATCGGCTTTAAGAGGACTACACTTTTAAGGCTTTAAGGCGAAGGGGCTTCTGGTTCTCAATTATGACTTGTTTGATTTCAAAATCAATTATGCAATTTACACCTTAAATTGAAATTGAAAGGAGGTGATGGATAAAAGCGAGCTTTTCTTTTATGTTTTGTCAATTAATTATCTTGCTAACTCATATTAATTAAAATAACTAAAGGAGGTTATTGAAATGAAAAAATCAATGATTCTGGTATTGGTTCTCTTCTTTGTTATGGGTTTTGTTTCCTTTGCCATAGCAGGTGACAACCCTTTAAAAGCCAATGAGAAAAAGGTTCACAAAAGCTTTATAGCAGAGATCCCAAAGGATCATTTTGTGGATGTATTCAAGCTCCATGAGGTCTGGCAAAAGGCAATGGCTGACCCTGCATACAGAAAAAAGGTCTATCTGATAGATGTAAGGACAGACTCAGAATTTGACGCATTCCACATTGAAGGCACAGACCATGTGCAGGCAGGACATATGTATGTTATCCCCAAAAAGATAAAGGATCCAAATGCCGAGATATACATCTGGTGCAGGACATCACACAGGGCAAAATATGTGGCAGGCTTCCTTTACAAATATGGATACAAGAATGTTTACTGTGTTGCTGGAACTACAAAAAATGGTAAAAAATACCACGGTGGTGTTGTTGGATGGGCAGAGGCAGGTTTTCCATTCGTAAACCAGTTCACAGGCACATTTTACATCAAAGAATATCGTAAAAAACCATCCAAGGCAGAAATGTCATACAGGATAAGAATGTGGCATCCATATTAATAAGATTTCTTATAGAAGGAGGGGTTTATCCCCTCCTTTTTTAATCAATGAAGGATTATATCTTCAGATGGGAGATAATGAACTTCGCTTTGTTGTCCAGGAGCATCACTCAAAAAACCTCCACTATGATTTCAGGCTTGAAATGGGAGGTGTATTAAAATCCTGGGCCATCCCAAAAGGTCCGTCTCTTGACCCGTCACATAAAAGACTGGCAATAATGGTGGATGACCATCCTTTGGAATATATGAACTATGAAGGAATTATCCCTGATGGCATGTATGGATCAGGCGCAGTTGTTACATGGGATAAGGGAATTTACCGCTTAATCCAGGGGGAGAGTCCCGAGAAGGAACTCGCCAATGGAAAACTTATAATTGAAATGGATGGCAATATCCTGAAAGGTGGATTCTCTCTTCTAAGAATGAAGGGCAAAAACCCCAATAACTGGCTTTTGATCAAGAAAAACGACTCCTTTAGTATTAAGGGCTGGAAAATAAATAGGGCACTAACCGAAGAGAAAAAGGCCCTTTTAAAGATAAAGACTCCCCCATGTAATGCCCACTGAAACATGGAGATATTTTAAATGATTAGATTATATTCCATCCCCTCCATGGGCTTCATTTCAATTTTATCGGTAATGGTATTTACCCTTTCATTCTGTGTCAAAAAGGCATCAGGCTTTTCCCATGAATGGGAGAAAAACACAATAGAATATATGGATGTCCATAATCATCTTGCAGGCAGGGCAGAGTTAATGAACGGCGAGCGCATCGACGATTTTCCCGGTGCAGGAAAGATGGCACTTAGAGCCATGAAAAGATTTGGAATCAAAAAGATGTTTGTAATGCCCCCACCCTTTTCACCTGATCATTCAAATATATACGATTACAAGTCCCTTATCAGTGTGCTTAAGCAATATCCTGAGAGATTTGCCTTCCTTGGAGGAGGAGGCACGCTTAATGTCATGATCCAGAAAACTGTCAAGACAGGTATAATAACAAATACAATCAGGGAAAGATTCAGCCAGGTGGCACATGATATCGCATCTTCTGGTGCCGTGGGATTTGGAGAATTCGCAATGGAGCACCTATCATTTGCAGCAAATCATCCCTATGAATACGCTCCACCCGACCATCCCCTGTTTCTTCTACTTGCAGATATATCCGCAAAAACCGGGCTTCCCATTGATATTCATATGGAGGCAGTGCCAGAGGAGATGCCTCTACCAGAGAGATTCCGCTCTCCTCCCAATCCCAGAACCCTGAAGGCCAATATAGATGCCTTTGAAAGACTGCTATCCCATAATCTCAAAGCAAAGATAATCTGGTCACATGTGGGATGGTGCAACACAGGGAAGAGGACCCCCAGACTCTGTGAAAAATTGCTCTTAAAACATCCCAATCTTTATATGAGTTTCAAGATATCCCCAAGGGACTCTGTTTCTAAATTAATGCCGCTTGAGGCCGGGAATGGCATAAGACCTGAATGGCTTGATCTTATAAAAAGATATCCTGATAGGTTCCTAATAGGCTCTGACCATTTCTATGTCTCTCCCATGATGCCCATAAGGCGGATTGGTCCACCTTCAGTTGGTCCAACAAACAGATTTTTTAGATTGCTTAATGAAAATCTTGGGAAAAAGATAGGGATAGAAAATCCTGAGAATATTTTTAATCTAAACAGTGTTGACTGAACAATACCATAGATGTTAAGAATTTGTATTTATATAATATTTCAATGAGGTTAATAAATTAATAAGGAGGGAATCCTATGAGGAAGGAGGTATATTCTCTATGCTTTATGTGCTCGGTGAGATGTCCCATAAAAGTTACTGTTGAAGGAAATGAAGTTAAGTGGATTGAAGGTAATCCCCATGTTGCAGGAATGGAAGGCAGTTTATGCCCGAGAGGTATGGCTGGCATTGGCCTGTTATATGACCATGAAAGAGTCCAATCACCTATGATTCGGACTGGACCAAGGGGATCGGGTCAATGGAAAAAGGTCTCATGGGATGAGGCCTTAAATTTTGTTGCCGATAAGCTAAAAGCCATAATTCAAAAATATGGAGGGCATAGCGTAGTTCTTGGAGAAAGGACTCAACTTAGCACTCATGTAAGCAAAACATTTCTTAGGGCCATAGGTTCGCCAAATCATTTCACTCATGATGCAATATGTAAAGGTTCAGTAAATACAGCGGGCAGATCTCTTTTTGGTTATACAGACGCACAGATGAATTTTGACTATGGGAACACAAAACATATTGTGATGTATGGAAGAAATCTCTTTGAAGCTATTGAAGTAAAGGCAGTAAACAGTCTGATGAAGGCATTGGAAAATGGAGCAAAGCTTACCTATATTGATCCAAGAGTTACAATTACTGCGACGAAGGCTTCTCGGTATCTGATGATAAGACCGGGAACTGACCTGGCACTAAATTATGCTCTTATGAATGTGATATTAAAAGAGAGACTTTTTGATAGAGAATTTATAGACAGATGGGCTGAAGGGTTTTCAGAACTTGAATCTTTTGTCCAGCAATACACTCCAGAATGGGCGGAAAAAGAGACAGGCATTCCTGCCCACGAAATAGTATCCCTCGCAAGAGAGCTGGGGCAAGATAAACCATCTGTTATATTTCATTTTGGTTATAGGGGTGCGCATCACACTAATGAGATCTATTTCCGTCGCTCCATCCTTATCCTGAATGCATTGATGGGTACTATAGAGGCAAAAGGTGGGCTCTTTATTAAGAAAGGACCGGGAGAAGTGGGAGGAAAACCGGCTCGTAAACTTACAGAACAGGATCTACCCAAGGTGGAACACGTGCGTTTTGATAAAGTAGGGACAAAGGATTTTCCTCTTCCTGATCCAAACCACGGAGTTGGACAGATATTACCTTATGCGATCCTGGAAGAAAACCCTTATCCATTAAAGGCATTGATTGCCTATCGATTTGATCCATTAATGTCAATACCTGACACAAATCAGACAAAAAGGGCTTTAGATAAATTAGATTTGATAGTAGCAATAGATATAAACTACAGCGATATCGCATGGTATTCTGATGTTATCCTCCCTGAATCCATTTATCTTGAAAGAATGGACTCCATTCAACAGGCGAACGGACTCAAACCCCAAATGTTTTTAAGGCAACAGGCAGTCCCTCCACGATACGATACAAGACCAGGCCCTATTATCCTTAAACAGATTGCTGAGAGATTAGAAGTGGATAAATATTTCCCTTACAATACAATGGAAGATCTGGTCAGATGGCAGTTGGAAGGAACAGGATTTTCTATTGAGGATTTTAAGGAAAAGGGATTTGTTGCCTATACCGACAAGCAAATCTTTTGGGACAGAAAGGATGGAATAAAATTCAAAACTCCTTCAGGGAAGATTGAATTTGTTTCTTCCCTGCTTGAAAATGCAGGTTTTGAATCTTTCCCTGCCTATGAACCAGTTAGCGCTCCAAAAGAAGGAGAATTTAGACTGATTGTGGGACGATGTGCTCAACATACTCATGTTTCTACCCAGAATAATCCATATTTAAATGAGATAGTCCCGGAAAACCTTCTATGGATTAATGATAAAGAAGCTGAGAAACTTGGTATAAAAACAGGTGATCTTGTGGAAGTATCTTCAGAAGTAGGGTCAGGAATAATAAAAGCATATGTAACCGATATGATTCATCCAGAATCTGTATTCATGTTACATGGCTTTGGCCACGAATCAAAACTAGCAACCAGGTCATTAAGAAAGGGGCTTAATGATTCATTACTAATTAAAAATATAACTGATAGAATAGGTGGAAGCCCGGCCTTCCATGATACATTTGTAAAGGTAAAAAAGAGTTAATAAGTCAAGGGAGGTAAAAATGAGTATCTATTATCTTTATCAAGATAAAAAGAAGTGCATTGGTTGTTATAGTTGCACCATAGCATGTAAAGTTAATAAAAACATACTGACAGGACCTAAACCTTCGGATATCATTCCTGTGGGACCAAAGTTTATTGATGATGCCCCGAGGGTTTCTTTTGTTTTTATGCCATGCTTTCATTGTGAAACAGCCTGGTGTGTATCTGCATGTCCAACAGGAGCTATGCAAAAGAGGTCTGAGGACGGTATAGTCTTTGTCGATCCTGACCTTTGCATTGGATGCAAGAGCTGTATGTCCGCCTGCCCATGGGGTGCTCCGCAATGGAATGAGGAAACGGGAAAGGTTATAAAATGTGATTACTGTAAAGATAGGTTGGATGAAGGACTTATGCCTGCTTGTGTGACTGTATGCACTACTCACTGTCTCAAGTTCGGGAAGGCAAATGAATTGCCAGATATAAGGAGAATCAGATATGCAAGGGAAATAGCCTCCTTATAAAATAGGATGCAACCTAATTATAATTTATATTGAAAGGGATAATGAAAATGGAAGGTTCCTGTCCTGTTCACATAGCCATAAATAGACTTATGGAGATCAAAAGTGTTTCTATTTCAGAGGGTATTCCTTTGCCCTCTGAAATAGATAAACTGATCAGACTTTATCAGGATATAACTGAAGGCAAAGGGAAAATAGAACATATAGACTCTATTAATGCTTATCTTAACTCTTTAAAGAATACAAATAATCCCAAAATAAAACAACTCTCTCTTGAATTATCAAATGAATTAATGTCAAAAACTCAGATATTTTATTCACATATTCTTAATCATCACTGTTTAACACAGGATTGTATTCAATTATCACCTCCACCGTGTCAGATGGCATGTCCCGCCTATGTGGACATTCCTTCTTATATAACTCTGGTTGGTATGGGTAAATATCGTGAAGCATTGGAGGTGCTCTGGGAAGATATTCCTTTTCCTGGGACCCTTGGAAGAGTTTGTATCCATCCATGCGAAGATGTTTGTCGCAGAGGAATGATAGATGAACCCATTTCTATATGCAAATTAAAAAGGGTTGCATATGATTACGGCATTAATAATTTACCCTTGCCTCACAGAAAAGAAACGGAAAAATATCAAAACAAGATCGCCATAATTGGAGCGGGGCCTGCGGGTCTGAGTGCAGGATATTTTCTTGCTCGAAAGGGCTACAGACCAATAATATTTGAGGGAATGCCAGAACCGGGAGGAATGCTACGATGGGGAATTCCCGCATATAGATTGCCTCGTGAACTGCTGGCAAAGGAGATTGACCTTATTAAATCCCTGGGAGTCAAAATCAAAACAAATATTAAATTTGGCTCTGATATTACTATTGAAGACCTGAAAAGAGATGGATATGAAGCAATATTTATTGGAATCGGTGCATGGTGTTGCACCAGGTTGCCAATAGAAGGAATAGAAGACAATCCCAATGTTGTAGAATGCCTGACCTTTCTAAGGCATGAATCCTTAAGACAATCAATGGTGGGAGAAAGAGTTGTGGTTATTGGTGGTGGAAATGTTGCCATCGATTGTGTCAGAACTGCCTTAAGATTAAATGTAAAAGAGGTGCATTTGGTTTACAGAAGGTCCAGACAGGAGATGCCCGCGTTAAAGGAAGAAATAGAAGCCGCTGAAGAAGAAGGCGCCATTTTCACTTATCTTTCCTCTCCGGTAAGAGTAATTACAAAAAATGATAAAATTATAGGTATAGAATGTATAAGAAATGAATTAAGTGAACCTGATGAATCTGGCAGAAGAAGGCCTGTGCCCATTAAAGGTTCAGAATATGTTATACCTGCTGATACGCTCATAACAGCAATAGGACAGGAAGTTGACTCCAGTGTATTTTCGGGGATACTGGATATAAAATTATCACCTAAGAATCTTATTGTAGTAAATCCATTAACTCTCGAAACTACTATCCCCGGAGTGTTCGCAGGTGGAGATGTAGTTACCGGTCCTGCCACTGTTATTGAAGCAGTTGCAGCGGGAAAAAGGGCAGCAGAATCAATACATAGATATCTCCAGAATATTCCTTTTTCTGAAGATGCTATTTTACCAATGAGGAGAAAAGTTGTAAATCCTATAAAGGCCACTGCTGAAGAAAGGAATAGAAAATCAAGACCTCCTTTATCCTGCCTTCCAGTTGAAGACAGGTGTAAATCTTTTGAAGAAGTAGAACTATGCTATCCAAAAGAAAATGCGGAAATAGAGGCAAAAAGATGTCTGAGATGTGATATATGTATTGCCTGTGGTAAATGTGTAGAAGCGTGTAAAGAGATGGGGATAAGTGCTATTAAACTCTCTTATGTAAAGGATAATCCATGTGATATCACTGATTTCCTTAATACCAATGAAAATTGTATTGGATGTGGCTCCTGTATGAACAACTGTCCCACTGGAGCAATAACAATGGAATATAATAATTCAAAGATGGTATTAAGAATGAGTGGTTATGAAATGTCCATGCATAAATTAATTAGATGTGAAGAGTGTGGTAAATATTTTATAACTGAAAGACACATTAAGTATCTCCAACAAAAAACAGCGGATAATCCAAAGGTAAAATATTCAAATAAATTATGCCCTGAATGTTCAAGAAGGCTATACCCTGAAAGGAGTATAAAAATACTGCCTTTAATATAAGCCTCTTTTCCTTCCCTGAGATTTTCATCATCCTTACATTCTTCGGAATATAGAATATCTCTTTAAAGTTCTCAAAATGTTGATGAGAAATGAGTTAGAAAAAATTTTTACAAAATCATGAGCAAATAGTATTATATGTTATATTCCAGAATTGCTGATAAAGAGGTTTGAGATTTGCTTCAGAATTTTCTGTGGATAATGTTAGGGGCCATTATTCTAACAGTAACAGTCCTCGTCTGGTTTCTTCTCTACTATCTGCTGAATCCAAGCATAAAAGACCCTGATGGATATGCAAAGATAACGGGAAAATGTGGAGATACAATGGAGATTTCATTAAAATTCAAAGATAACAGAGTAATCGAAACCTCTTTCTGGACAAATGGCTGTGTCCATAGTTATAACTCCATTTGTGCTGCAGCAGATATTGCCAAAGGAAAAACACCAGACCAGATCATAAATATTGATGCTAATATGATTAGTGAGTATGTTGGCGGTCTTCCTGTTAACCACCTTCACTGTGCTCAATTAGCTGAAGAGACCCTACAGGCCGCATTGCATGACTATATGTTGAAAACAAGCGGAGTCAGGGTTTAATCTTTTCAAGTATTTTTAATAGCTCTTTCTTATTATTAATAATGGGATTCTCATAAACTTTGCCCCTCAGGTATTCCAGTATCTCTCCCACCTCTGGCCCTTCTTTTATACCCAGATACTCCATTATATCCCTTCCATTAATCGCAAGCCTTCTCACTTTATCCAGTGTCCCCTTATTCTTAATTGCTAACACCCTTGCAGTTAAATTCAGGAAAACTCCCAGTTCCCTGTTATCGTTTTCACCTGCCTTAATATCTGCATACCTCAATTCAAGAAGATCATCCAGATTCTCCTCTCCCACATCCATTATGAATCTGATTAGGTCTGCCTCTTTCCACCCCGGATCATAGTATATGTTATGATGCCGGATAAGATGTGCCACCCTCTTTATCAAAACCCCACTAAAACAGAGCCTTTTCATTATAGAGATGGAGAGCTTCTCTCCCTGTTCTTCGTGACCCTGAAAGCTCCATCCACCATCTATCCTTTTTCTCACCCGTGGTTTGCCAATATCATGTAGTAGTGCAGCAAGTCTCAGATGGATTTCAGGCCTCACCCTGTCCGTTGTCTCAAGCAGGTGTCTGAATATAGTATATTTATGGGAAAAGCCCTCTTTAATCCTGTAGCCTTCCATCAGTTCAGGGATTAGCTCTGTCATGAGATTTGTCTTCACCATCAGATTAAATCCCTCAGAGGGCTTAGGAGTGAGAAGGATTTTAATAAGTTCATCTCTTATACGCTCAGGTGCACAGGCATTAATCTCATGGGCCATATTGGAAATTGTATGGAATGTTGTATCTTCAATTTTAAATCTTATTTCAGATGAAATACGAACTGCCCGTAAAAGACGAAGTGGGTCTTCCCGAAACCGATTTTCTGGTTTTATAACCCCCCTTATAAGCCTTTTTGCTATATCAGCCTGGCCGGCATATGGATCAATAACCCTGCCACTTTCCATATCAAATGCCATGGCATTTATGGTAAAATCCCGCAGTCCAAGGTCCTCTTCAAGTCGACCTGAGGTTCCCCTGAAAGATGATATCTCATACTCTTTCTGGTTGTGAACCAGTGTGATGGTATCATGCCATAAAGAAAAGTGTTTTATGTCCTTAAATACACTCTCTATCTCGTGAGGTCTTGCAGAAGTTGTGATATCCCAGTCAACAGGTTCCCTTTTCATACAGAGATCTCTCACTGCGCCACCCACGATGTATGCATCATGACCGCTTTTCCTCAGTCTTTCAATAACCTTGCGGACAAATTCAGGGACCTGGAGTCTCATTTATAACACCCATAAAATAATAC
>JALVMZ010000124.1 GCA_027032655.1 Desulfobacteraceae bacterium | reverse complement strand
CCCATATTCCAGGGACACCCTTTATCCATTCTTTATCGTTCTCTATATTACGCACATTGGGGTAAACCGCATTCATATTAAGCCATGATTCAGGGTCATAGACCTGAATCTCCTCTCCATCAAGCATCGCAGAGTTTATTCGTTTAATGGACTCTGGATTTTGAATGACAAGCCCCCTGGATTTACATACCAAATCAATGGATGGCAGACCCTGGGCATCTGTGGCTGTGGTAATTACCGGGACGCCTCCTGTAATCTCTGCCACCCTCTTTGCCAGTTCATTTGCACCACCTATATGTCCTGAAAGGAGACTAATCACATGCTTTCCTTCCTGATCCATGACCACCACAGCAGGGTCGACTGTCTTTTCCTTTATAAATTCAGAAATTGAACGAACCACTATGCCAGTTGCCATGATAAATATATGCAATGAAAAGTGATTGAATGTCTCTTCTAAAAGCTCCCTGATGCTGTTAAACGGAATTGAATTAAATTCATCCGCATATCGGCTGAAAACATAAAGCCTGCCACCCATCTCATCCCTTATCTTTGACCCCAGGATTGCTCCTTTTCTGGTTATTGCGTATATGGCGGGACCTTTCATTTTCTGAACCCATGCTTGAATTCTGGATCATATAATTTCGAAGCTCCACCCTTATCATTATCAAATGGTGTTATGAGAAACACTGCCTGTCTCTTTATTCCGTGCTCTGCTGCAAGCTGGCTAAGTTGTGAGAGCCTTCCCTTTATTATCTTCTCATCAGACCAGCCCACCCTGTATCCAATTACAACAGGCGTATCTTCGCTGTATCCACCTGATATGAGACCTTCTTCCACTTCCATTGCCTTTGATGCAGAAAGATATACCGCAATTGTGGAACCGTGTCCTGCAAGGTTTTTAAGAGATTCTCTTGCGGGAACAGGGGTCCTGCCACCCACCCTTGTAAATATCACGGTCTGTGTTACTTCTGGGACGGTAAGTGATATCCTGGCAGATGCTGCTGTAGCAAGTGCAGAAGTAACACCGGGAATTACTTCATATGAGACATTTTCCTTATCAAGCAGAATCATCTGCTCTCTTATGGCTCCATAAAGGCTTGGATCCCCTGTGTGGACCCTTGCAACCAACTTTCCCTGCTTTACCGCCTTCATAATCTCCTCATGTGTCTCATCCAATGTCATGGAAGATGAATTCATGGCAACTGCAGAGGATTTTTTCCAGGATATAATCTCATATGGCACCAGGGAGCCTGTGTAGATAATAAGGTCAGATTCCATGATACAGCGCCTTCCCTTAACGGTTATGAGCTCAGGGTCACCAGGACCAGCCCCCACAAAATATACCTGAACATCTCTTCTTTTGACATCACTATTCATTGATATCTCCTGCATCTGATTTCCTGGCACTTATAATAAATACGGGATTGAGAGAGGATAGTCTTATATCTCCTGATAATTCATTGGAACGGGCAGCCTGAAGCAGAATAACCTCATAGGGTATCCCTCTTTTTTCCAAAAAACCCTTTACCATGCCAAGGGAATTAAGAAGCACGGTATGTGCAACGAATTTACCCCCAGGCTTAAGGCATGAAAATATCTTCTCAAGCAGTCCCTCCCCCCCTGAAAGCCCCCCTCCTAAGAATACCCTGTCAGGTGCAGGAAGTGAGCCAAGACAATGGGGCATTATGCCGTGGATGACCTCAACATGATGGAGTCCAAATCTCTTTCTGTTTCTTATAATCTGTTCAACACGCTCAGGGGATTTTTCAACGGAAAATACCATCCCATCCCTTGCAAGATAGGCAGATTCAATGGAAACCGCACCACACCCTGCCCCCAGGTCCCACACCGTGCTATGGGACATGATATTAAGTAAAGATATTCCAACAACCCTTATCTCCCTCTTGGTAATAAGCCCCCTTTCATGTTCGTAGTGCTTATCATCAATACCTATGCCAGGAGAAATGGCACAACTCTTTATCCTCTTTAAGATAACAAAATTAAGTGGGGAGAATTCCAGACCTGAAACATCACTGATTTCAATCTCTCTGATCCTTTCTGTTTCAAGGCCTAAGTCTTCAAAAACCATGATTTTGAATTCATCCACTCCTCTCTCTTTGAGCACCTCTGATATTATCCGGGGACCATCACTTCCACCCGTATAAACTCCTATCAAATCATGAAAGGAAATGGCCCTTAAAAGTGGCCAGATATTATCCCTTCCATGAATGGATACTGTCTTCATCTCTTCACGGGGGAGTCTGGCTCTGGCACATGCTATCTGAACAGTGGTGACGCCCGGGACTATTTCCACCCTCTCCTCTCCAACGATATCAATCAGCCTTCTGCCAATTCCATAAAACAGGGGATCACCACCTGAAAGAACAACCACCTTTTTATTTTTCATTGATAATTCTTTTATCTTATAAATTACATCATCCACGGGGGACTTTATAATAATCTTTTCACCTTCAAAATCAGAAAACTGCTCCAAGAATCTCCTTCCACCCACAAGGATATCTGCACCATTGATTATGCTTAAAAGAGAATTCGGGGTGTCCTCTCTTTTTGCTCCAAGACCAATTATGTGCACTCTTTTCATAATTGACCCAGTAAATTGCCTTCTGCTGAAAATAGAAAATACTGAAACTCTGCCCTCCCTTCAGAGAATGCCCTTGCATTCCTGATGGCATCAGTTATAAGACGAAGAATAATCTGCTCTTTTTTATCCGATCTATTTATAATACTCAATGCCTCCCTTGAGGTATTTGAACAGGATATAAGCCCTGCAAATTCCTTCTCCATCCCCTCTTCCAGACATATCCTTTCAAGAAATCCAAAGTCAATGCCAGCACTTCGCGCATGTGTGTATGGAATTCCCTGGGCCATCTTTATCAATTTACCAAAAAAACATCCATAGATTATATGCCTGAATCCCCTCTTTACCGCCTCTTTAATGGAAAACTCAAAGTAATCCCCCACCTGAATAAAACACTCATTCGGCATATCATTAATTTGTGCCCTCAGGAGCTTTTCGCTCTTCCCTCCGGTGCTAAATGCAACCCTCTCATACCCTTGCGCCCGTGCTACATCAAGGGAGAGGGTGATGGTCTCTTTGTATGCCTCATGGGAGAAGGGAATCACTGTCCCCCTTGTGCCCAGAATGGAAATCCCCCCTTCTATACCAAGCTTAGGGTTCATGGTTTTAAGGGCAATCCTTTTCCCATCAGGCACCTCCACGGTAACCCTGACTGCCCCCTTTAACCCTGCCTCCTTCATGCCTTCTAAAACAGCCATCCTTATCTGTTTCATTGGGCCTGGATTTATTGCATATGCTCCAACAGGAACAGGAAGACCTGGTTTTTTAACAATGCCCACACCCTCCCCACCCTTTATGGTTATTTCTCCATCCTGCCCCATTGGGTCTAACTCCACAGTGGTGATAATCCTGGCACCATGAGTTACATCAGGGTCATCTCCTCCATCTTTTATAACAACTGCCTTTGCCCGCACTCCATTGGAGCTCACCTCATGGATTGGCACCATGATGCGACCTTTATCGGGTCTTGGAATATCCAGTTCTTCTGGCACCTTGAGCCCTCCAAGACACAAAACACCTGCCTTGGCACCCCCTGCTGATGCAGAGCCTGTGGTAAATCCGATCTTTAGCCCCTTTTTTCCTCTTTTCATGGCATTAAAATCAGCTCATTTATAACCGATGCAGCAAGTGGAGAGCCCCCTTTTCTTCCCTTTATGCAGATATATGGAATCAGATCCTGGGACATGAGTCTTTCCTTTGACTCCTCGGCATTTACAAAACCAACGGGCATTCCAATAATAAGGGCAGGTCTTACGCTCTTTTCATTTACCAGGTCAAGGAGGCGATTGAGCGAAGTGGGGGCATTTCCTATGGCATAAATCCCCCCGTTTATTCGGCCTCCAACAATATCCACTGCACACCCTGCCCTTGTGATTCCTTTTTCCCTGGCCATCTCTACCACATTCCTATCATTTATGTGACATTCAACACTTACACCAAATCGCTCCAGTGCCTTCTTCCTTATACCCGCCCTTAACATCTCAGTATCTGTTACAATCAGGCATCCACTTCTTATTGCCTTTTTTCCGCTTTCAATAGCAAGGGGATGAAAACGAACAAGCTCAAGCAGTTCAAAGTCCGCAGATGCATGAATCATCCTCCGAACTATCCTCCACTCATCCCCTTTAAATGGCCTTGGCTCCGGCACCTCTCTTTCTATTACCTCAAATGAGAGCCTCTCTATGTCCGATGGATTTTTTACATTAAATCTATCCTTCATATTATCTCCTCTACTGCGATCTTCCTGAGACCTCCTTGCAGAATTTAATAAAATTCTGTGGAATAGAAGGATTTGATCCCCAGTGTAGATGAATATAGGAACCAATGGTATTGGCACTCCTCATACCATCCATTCTGGATGATGAATCTCTTCTTGTGAAAACCCGATATACCCTCTCAATTCCACTGAAATCGCCTTCCACAAATGAGTAGTGGAATTCATGCCCCCTTGCTCCTGTTCCTTCTGGTCCAAGAAGAGTATGCTTTGTGGTGATTATCTCTCTGTAACCAAGACTTTTAAGGGAAGCATTCATAACACTCTTTAATGGAAACACCCCTGCCATATCATATTCCTTTCCATCCATATCCCTTATCATGTCTGTAAGATACATAAACCCGCCACATTCTGCGTAAACAGGACCACCACTCAATGAAAAATCCTTTATCTTTCTCCTCATTCTGACATTTTCTGATAACTCTCTTGCATGGATTTCAGGATATCCTCCTCCAAGGATAATCCCCTGGATGCCAGATGGTAAGTCCCTGTCCTTTAAAGGTGAAAATGGAACAAGCTTTGCACCGGCATTTTCAAGGAGTCTCAGGTTCTCCTGATAATAAAAGCAAAATGCCCTGTCCATGGCAATTCCAATCCTGACAGGCTCACTCTGAATGTCAGTTGAGGTATTTTCTGAAAAAGGGGCTGAATCATCTATTTCAACCTTCATGTTTTCAAGGAGAAAGTCCAATTCCACTCCTGCCTCAATCCAGTCAGCAAGTGCCTCTATGGTGGATGAATCAGGGGGGGCATCCTCAACGGTTACAAGCCCAAGATGTCTTGATTTTATAATTATATCTTTTTCTTTCACAAGGGACCCGAATACTGTCAGCTCAGGCAGGTCATTTGAGATGGCTTGTTTCAAAATCTCCCCGTGGGATGCACTTCCCACCCTGTTAAAGATTACACCTCTTAGATCTAAATCAGGGTCATACTCCCTGAATCCTTTTACCAGTGCAGAGGCAGACCTTGCCATGGAACCTGCATCAATTACAAGCAAAACCGGTATCTCAAGTATCTTTGCCATCTCTGCTGTTGAACCTGTCTCCTCCGTGGGAGAAAATCCATCAAAAAGACCCATCACCCCTTCTACTATGGATACATCCGCATCCATGCTGTATCTTGAAAATATGCCTCTGTTGTAGTCTTTATCCATCATCCATCCATCAAGGTTGTGGGATACCCTGCCTGAAATACTCCTGTGATGCCCAGGGTCAATAAAGTCAGGCCCCACCTTGAATGCCTGAACCTGTAGCCCCCTCCTTTTAAGTGCAGAAATCAACCCCAGGGTTACTGTGGTCTTTCCGCATCCACTCTGTGTGCCAGCAATACAGAATGCAAAAACCTCTTTCATTACTTTTCTATCCCTGCAAGCTTTAAAATTCTATCCACATCACAGTGTGCTTCAAAGTGATCCGCAAGCCTGTCATACTGCCTGAATCTGGAAAGTCTCCCCGCCTTTGACCTTCTTGGTCTAAGGGACTTCTTCGCCCTGATTATGTTGAGTATCTTCTCCCTGAAAGCTGTAGAGTCAAATAATCCATGTATATAGGTGCCCATAATCAATCCGTCATCTGATATTGCACCATCCTCCCAGCTCTTTCTTTTGCCTGGCTCATGAATTTCTGCAAAGGGGATGTAGTTATTTTTCATATAACTCCTGCCCATATGTATTTCATATCCCCTTATGGATGAATCATAAAAGGGACACACACCTATTACCTTTCTTACGATCTTATCCTGCTCGAGAACAGTCTCAACAGGAAGGAGTCCGAGTCCTTTTATGGAGCCTCCATCTGATTCAACCCTGTATGGATCATGAATCCTGTCTCCCAGTAACTGATATCCACCGCAAACACCAATAATAATGCCTCCTTTTTGTTTAAATCTCCTGATTGCATTGCTCCACCTTCTGCTTTTAAGCCATTTTCCGTCATTTATCACATTCTTGGTCCCCGGGATGACCAGTATGTCATACTCATCTTTTAATTCAGAGGGTCTTGATAGATAATTGACTATGACATCAGGTTCTCTTTCCAGAATTTCAAAGTCAGTGAAATTGGAAATGGCAGGTAGCCTTATAATGCCTATATTTACAGTGTTCCGAGAAGGAGGTGTG
>JALVMZ010000123.1:1049-2070 GCA_027032655.1 Desulfobacteraceae bacterium | reverse complement strand
TCCCAGTAAAGATATTCCTTGATGAGCCCCCGCCCAAGGAATACCCCCTGAGAGTGGGGCTTTCCCTGAATGTGACCATTGATGTATCCAGTAAAAGATCTCAAACTGCCAGAAGATAAACACATGGAGGCCTGATTGAAGGAGATGAATCAGGGTTCATCTGTAAATAAATGGATTATTGCACTCACGGTGGGACTTCCCACATTCATTGAAGTAATGGATGTGAGTGTGGTAAATGTATCACTTCCTCACATACAGGGAAGCTTAAATGCAGGTGTGGACGAAGTTACCTGGGTGCTCACCTCATATCTTGTCTCAAACGCCATAATCATTCCCATTACAGGATGGCTATCCAGCATATTTGGGAGAAAGAGGTATCTGATATTCTCCCTGCTTTTATTCACATTAAGCTCAATGCTCTGTGGACTGGCACCTTCATTAAAAATACTTGTAATTGCCCGTGTGCTCCAGGGAATAGGAGGAGGAGGGCTTGTGCCCTCTGCCCAGGCAATACTTCTGGAATCCTTTCCAAAAGAAGAGCATGGTATGGCAATGGCCATCTTTGGTATGACAGTTGTGTTCGCACCTATTCTGGGACCTGTGCTTGGCGGATGGATAACGGATAACTGGACATGGCGGTGGGTATTTTATATCAACCTTCCTGCGGGCATTCTTGCAGTAATACTTGTTTTGTTCTTCATATTTGATCCCCCTTATATAAAGAGAAAAAAGGTAATTATAGACTACTTAGGCCTTGCACTGCTTACCATAGGTCTTGGCTGTCTTCAAATAGTGCTTGATAAAGGAGAGAGGGAGGACTGGTTTGAATCCAGCTTTATTGTAATTTTAAGCATTATCTCAGCAATATCTCTCATACTTTTTATCTTTGTGGAAATGGAATCAAAGAATCCGGTGGTTAATTTGAGGGTATTTAAGGATAGAACCTTTTCTGCTGGTAATATAATAATGTTTATGGGATTCTTCTGCATGTTCGGAAGCATTGTGCTTCTGCCACTTTATC
>JALVMZ010000123.1:0-1039 GCA_027032655.1 Desulfobacteraceae bacterium | reverse complement strand
CGGCATATCTTGCAGGTCTTGTATTGGGGCCGGGTGGAATTGCAAGCCTGATAATCATGCCCATAAGTGGAAACCTGATGAAACGGGGAGTAAAGGCCAGATACCTGCTTGCATGCGGACTTTCAATTGCCTCAATCTCACTCTGGCTCATGTCAGGATTCAATCTCCAGGCCGATTTTATATCAATTGCCATTCCAAGGGTAGTTCAGAGTCTGGGTTTGGGATTGTTCTTTGTTCCCCTTGCAGCCGCATCCTTTGTAAATATACCAAAAGAGGAAATGGGCAATGCCACAGGTGTATTTAATCTGCTGAGGAACCTTGGAGGGAGTTTTGGGACAGCAACCGCAGTAACTCTCCTATCCCAGAGGGCACAACTACATCAGACACACTTAGTGGAGCATTTTACACCGTATAACAAAATATTTCAGTCCTGGTCATATAAGCTGTGGAATATAATTCCCGGCTCAGAAACAGGGATCTTTAGTCAGAAGGGACTGGGCCTCATGTATGATGAGGTGTTAAGGCAGGCAGGAATGATGGCATTTAATGATGTGTTCTGGCTTTTTGCCTGGTTTACTGCATTGGTGATACCACTTACATTTATTATGAAAGAGAAGAGGGGGGCTCAGGCTGAATTACATGGAATCCATACTTAGAGAATTAGGTTTATTTTATTTGAGGTGTGAGAGGTGATAAAAAGGGCCTTTCCAGTATTAATGTTATCCATCTTTGCATCCATGCTGGGAATAGGGATAGTGGTTCCATTGCTTCCCCTCTATGCTGAGGAGATGGGTGCATCAGGCATATGGATAGGGATGATATTTGCGGGATTTTCCATCTCAAGGACAATTGTAATGCCCATTGCCGGCAGAATATCCGACAAAAAGGGAAGAAAGGTATTCCTGGCATCTGCAATGTTTTCATATTCAATTCTTTCCCTTGGCTATATTATGGCAAGAAACACCTATGAACTCACCTTTGTCCGATTTATCCATGGAATTCCCGCAGGCATGCTTATTCCCATTGCCCAGGCATATGT
>JALVMZ010000122.1 GCA_027032655.1 Desulfobacteraceae bacterium | reverse complement strand
GGTGCAAGGTCATATAAGCATGAGGTGACCCCAAGGGAAAGGGAGATATGTAACCGAATAAAAGATAGAATTGTAAAGGACGGTCTCTATTTTGTGGGTATAGACATTATAGGAGACAAGCTGGTTGAGATAAATTGTGTAAGTCCAGGGGGAATTCCAAGGATAAACAGGCTCAACAATGTCAGACTTGAAAAGAAGGTGATAGATTTTGTTGAGGAGATGGTAAAAAAGAGAAAGGAGAACAGATAATGGAAAGAACTGGAAGGGTATTTTTAGTTTTAAGCCTAATAATCTCTTTTTTAATTATTGGTCCAGGAGATGTGTTTTCAGGGGGGATATTAAAGGTGGGATTGCTTCAGGAACCAAAGACACTTAACATCTGGCTTGCAAGTGATACATGGTCAAAAAAGGTATTAAGCCAGATATATCAACCCCTTTATATAAGAGAGCCTGATAACCTTACCCTGCTGCCCTGGCTTGCAGAATCAGAGCCAAAGTATAATAAAGAGGAGCTTTGCTATGAGGTGAAACTGAGATCAGCTAAATGGTCCAATGGGGATGAGGTAACATCAAGGGATGTTGCTTTTACTGGAGAGTTAATAAAAAGGCTCAAAGTTCCAAGGATATATTCAAAATGGAAGTTCATTAAAAGAATAGAGACCCCTGATAATAAGACAGTGAGGTTCTATCTGAGTGAACCAAAGGCCATATTCCTTACCAGATCCCTTGTAACTCCCATTGTGCATGAGAGGGAATGGAAGAAGAGTCTTAAGGAATCCATGAAGGCAGAAAAGCCCCTGACCTATATCCTGAATACCAAGATTGAAAAACCAGTAGGTTGCGGGCCTTTTATACTATCTGAGTGGAGGAAAGGGGCATACATATTTCTGAAAAGTAATCCATATTTCTTCTTAAAAGAGAAGAAGATTCATGGCAGAGCACTTGGTCCATATATCAAGGGTATAATATTTAAGATATTCGGCACTGCTGATGCTGCCATACTTGCGCTCCAGAAGGGAACCATTGATATGTTCTGGTGGAATATCCAGCCCGGATACATACCAGATCTTACAAAAAACAGGAAGATAAAACTCATTTCAAGTGAAAAGAGTGCTCTTTATTATCTGGGGTTTAATCTGAGAAAGGCTCCTTTTAATGATAAACATTTCAGACATGCAGTGGCCACAATGATTGATAAGGATTTTATTGTTAGAAGGATTCTCCAGGGGCATGGAATCAGGATGGATTCCATTATTCCCCCTGGAAATAGATTCTGGCAGTGTCCTTATCCACCCCCAGAGTATGGGAGAGGGCTCGGAACTTCAGAGCGAATAAGAAAGGCATACAGAATACTTAAAGATGCAGGTTACGGTTGGGATATTCCTCCTGTAAATCATAAGGGAGAGATTCAGAATGCCAGGGGGTTTAAGCTTCCAGATGGAAATATAATGAAAAGATTTACCATCCTTACTCCACCGGCAGATTATGATCCAAACAGGGCAATGTCAGGCATGATGATCCAGGAATGGCTCAGGATGCTGGGGATGCCCGCATATTCCAAGCCAATGGCATTCAGCTCATTGATTGAGCAGGTGAAATACAGGCATGATTTTGATATGTTTATCCTGGGCTATGGAAGATTATCCCTTGATCCAGATTATATCAGAAATTTCTTTCACTCAAGGAATGATAGACCAAGGGGATGGAATATGAGTGGTTACCGAAATCCAGAGTTTGATAAGCTATCTGACCTATCCGCATCTGAGATGAATGTAAAAAAACGAAAGGAACTTATATGCAAGATGCAAAAGATAATAATGGATGATATACCCTATATCCCCCTTTACAATCCTGGTCTTATTGAGGGGGTAAGAACTGATAGATTTTCTGGCTGGGTCAGGATGCTTGGGGGAGTTGGAAATATCTGGTCTTTTTTGATGGTGAAGCCAAAATAGATTACATCCGATATGGAACTTAAAAGGTTTATAGGGCTCAGACTCATACAGATAACAGTAATATTCTTTATAATACTTACGGCACTTTTCTTGCTGTTCAGGCTTGCCCCTGGGGATCCCATATCAAGGATGGTGGATCCTTCTCTGTCTCCTGAGGAGGCAGAGCATCTCATTGAACAACTGGGGCTGGATAGACCCATATGGGAGCAGTATCTCATCTATATCAAAAATTTTTTTAAGGGTGAGTTCGGATACTCATTTCACTATGGTGAACCTGTTGTAAATATAATATGGGATAGGCTGCCCAATACCATACTCCTATTTACCACATCCATTATTCTATCTGCATTTGTGGGCATATCATGGGGCAAAATAGCATCATGGCATAAGGGAAAAAAGCTGGACCTGTTTTTAACCATAGGTTCCCTTGTAACACACACCCTGTTTTTACCGTGGCTTGCCCTTATACTGATATGGATATTCTCTTATAAGCTGGGCTGGTTTCCCATAAATGGCATGATATCAGAGGAGGTGTGGCTGGATCCTGAGGCGGGGATAATAAGGAAAGCCCTGGATATAGCGTATCATATGGTTTTACCACTGGGGACATTGTTTCTGATACACTTTGGTGCCTATCTTCTCCTTATGAGGAGCAGTATGCTGGATACATTAAAGGAGGACTATATTCTTACCGCCAGGGCAAAGGGATTATCAGACAAGGTCATCCGAAATCGTCATGCTGCACCAAATGCAGCACTTCCTGTAATTACAAGTGTGGGGCTTAGCCTTGCCTTTTCTATAAATGGTGGTGCACTGACAGAGACCGTGTTTACATGGCCCGGGATAGGGCGGGAGCTTGTCTTCTCTGTGAGTCATAATGATTACCCCCTGGCCCAGGCATCATTTCTGCTTATAGCTCTTGTGGTATTGATTGCAAACATGGTGGTGGATATCCTGTATGCATATCTTGATCCAAGGATAAGGTATTAGGTCTATGGCAGCAGAACTTACAATGGGAGTTTCAAGATCATTTACCCTCAGATGGTTGAGATCGATTAAGGAGGGATGGAGTATATTTATAGAGAATCCCATTGGCAAGATTGGTATAATCCTGCTTGCAATGTTTGCCCTTATGGCACTGCTTAGCTTTATTCCTCCAAAGCTGGATCCCATGTATAATCCCATGACAGGGGTTGATCCTGAGATACAGTCCACTTCAGGACCAAGCCTTAGACACTGGCTCGGCACCGATTTTATGGGAAGGGACATACTGAGTCAGTTATTGGCAGGCGCACGGGTGGCGTTCATGGTGGGGATATCTGCTGCATTTATGAGCATATTTCTTGGAACTGCAATCGGGATGATAGCTGGCTATATGGGTGGAATAACAGATGTGCTTCTCATGCGGTTTGCAGATATGATAATGGTTCTTCCCACTTTGCTTGTGGTGCTTATTCTATCATCCCTTTTCGGCCAGTTGAATATATGGATTATTGTGCTTATTATTGCCCTTTTCAGGTGGCCAGGTGTGAGCAGGGTGATCAGGGCCCAGACCCTGTCATTAAAACAGAGACCATTTATAGATGCAGCCAGAGTGGCAGGTGCATCACATCTGCGTATTATTTTCAGGCATATCATGCCCAATGTGCTGCCCCTTTCATTTCTTTACATGACATTCAGGGTAACATCAGCCATAATAATTGAGGCTGCCCTTGCATTTCTGGGTTTTGGAGACCCTGGAACGGTGAGCTGGGGTATGATGCTCCAGTGGGTGTGGAAGACAGGCCATATGTTTAATGCCCCTTACTGGTTAATTCCACCAGGAATGTGTATCTCCCTTATAACCCTTTCATTTTACATGATAGGAAGGGCAATGGATGAGGTGCTGGATCCAAGACTTAGAAGGGAGGATCAATCTATTTAAGTATGTCGCTTCTGGAAGTAAAAGGGCTTAACATTGAATACAGGACAAGAAAGGGCAGAGTAAAGGCGGTGGAGGGAGTCTCATTTACTCTTGATAGAGGTGAGTCCCTTGGCTTTGTAGGAGAGTCAGGTTGTGGAAAGACCACAATAGGAATGGCACTTATGGGGCTCTTGCCTCCAAATGGTGGGATAACCAGTGGTAGTATCCTGTTTGATGGGATGGAACTGGTAAATATGAGTGAAGAGCAGATAAGAGAGATCAGGTGGAAGAGAATATCAATGATATTTCAGTCTGCCATGAATGCGCTGAATCCTGTCCACAGGGTGGGGGATCAGATAATTGAAGCAATTCTAACCCACTATCCTGACATGAAAAAGGAGGAAGCCATTGAAAGGGTAAAGGAGCTCTTCAGACTTGTAGGCATTCCTGAGAGCAGAATCTCCGATTATCCCCATCAATACAGTGGGGGCATGAGGCAGAGGGCAATAATAGCCATGGCACTTTCATGCTATCCTTCACTTATTATTGCAGATGAGCCCACAACCGCACTTGATGTGATAGTTCAACATCAGATACTGGAAGAGATAAAGCGATTGCAGAAGGAATTAAATCTGAGCATAATCTTTATCTCCCATGATATTTCCATAGTGGGAGATGTATGCAATAAGATAGCAGTAATGTATGCGGGACAGATGGTTGAATATGGCACATCACAAAATGTGCTCCTGAATCCCATTCACCCATATACCAGAGCATTATTATCATCCTTTCCAACCCTTGATGAGAGCCGGAAACTTGAGTCCATCCCGGGAGAGACCTGTAATCTGATTTCGCCACCTCAAGGATGCAGGTTCTGTGACAGATGTCCCCTTGCGGAGAGGGCATGTAAGCATGAAAGACCACAGTGGTTGAGAATATCCCCGGAACATCTTGTTTCGTGTTATCAGTGTGAGGGATAAGATATGCAATTTGACTCTGAGGAGATATTAAAGGTTTTAAGGATATCCAGGGTTTATACAAGAAAGGGAAGATTTTTTAAGAGCTCCACAGAAAAGATAATTGCAGTAAACAGGGTCTCATTTTCGCTTAAAAGGGGTGAGATATTTGGACTTGTGGGTGAAAGTGGAAGTGGGAAGACCACCATCGGAAGGATGATTGTTGCTCTTGAAAGACCTGATGAAGGGACTATCTATCTTGATGGAAGGGATGTTACCGGATTAAAAGGCAGGGAACTAAAGGATTACAGAAGAAGGGTTCAGATGATTTTTCAGGATCCGTATCAGTCATTGAATCCACAACTGTCCATTTTTGAAAGTATTTCCGAACCCCTTGTAGTCCATAAAATAGATAGAGGAATAGACAGGGTCAGTAAGGTAATTGAGACCATGAAGATGGTTGGACTTACTCCCCCTGAAGATATCATGCATCGTTTCCCTCATCAACTGAGCGGGGGGCAGAGGCAAAGGGTTGCCATTGCAAGGGCAATGGTCCTTGACCCCGAACTTATTGTGGCAGATGAGCCCACATCGATGCTGGATGCCTCTTATTCTGCACAGATATTCAATATCCTTCTCGATATGAGAAAGAGGTTCAATGTAACAATTCTGTTTATTACTCACAGCCTTGCATCCGCAAGGTATCTTTGTAATAGAATTGGGGTGATTTACAGGGGAAATCTGATGGAACTGGGAACCTCTGAGCAGATAATTAAGACCCCCTCTCATCCATATACCCAGGCCCTGATGGATGCCATCCCCAGGTTTGGAAGATGCGAAGATTTAAAGAAATATAATACCCTGCTTGAGCCTGAAAGGGATTTTAGAGGAGATTCATCCTGTCCGTTCTATACAAGATGCAGGAAAGCAGAGCCTGAGATTTGCTCAAAGAATATTCCCGAACTGAAAAATATTGAGGATGGTCATATGGTTGCATGTTTTTATCCTGAATCCCCATCAGAGCTCATTGAATCGGAAAAGAAATGCTACTTAGGGATTTAGATGATGCCATAAGGCTATTTAAGACCATACATGGCTCATTTGTAGGGATTGGTATTACAGCCTTTTCGAGAATAACCCCAGCATATTTTATTTCTCCATATCATATTGCCTGCTATAAAAACACATCCGACCTTGATGTCATCAGAACCCATGCAGAGGTAATATCCCTTATGGAAGAGATGGGGGCAGAATATGGCGTCAAAAGCCCCACTTCATCTGATATACTTCATGATAAACTAATCATTGATTATATAAACAGACTGGATGGGGACAGATACTTATTGCTTTATCAGAGCTATAAGGACATTGAGCTTCTTGCAAAGATTAAGGGCTGGAAGTTGATTTCAAACCCCGAGTCATTGAGAATAAGACTGGGAGATAGGATGTTTTTTCAGAATCTTGTTAATGCACTTGGTCTTCCTAAAATTCCATGCCTTTTGTGTTCTTATAACAAGTTGTATCAGAGGGATTATGAACACTGGAAAAATACAATTGGTGGATCATTTGTGATTCGTCTCCTTGATATCAAAAAAGGTGGAGGTAGGGGGACATTTTTTATCAAAAGAACAGAGGACTATGAAAGGGTAAGGGAACTTCTAAAACATGGAAGATGGCGGGGGGTGTTAC